>JAHEBG010000053.1 GCA_024642445.1 Gammaproteobacteria bacterium
CAACAACACGGCATCACTGGCAATCATGGCAGCCTGTGCTTTCCCGTCGATGATCTTTACCTGGCTTAAGGTGCTGGCAGCCACACCCTGCGCAATGATTTTCCGGCAGGCGGCATTCACCGCAGGAATCACCAGCTGCAATTCAGGTATCTGCTGCTGCAGGCGTTGCGCCGCGCCCAGAAAATCGGGCAACAGACGTTGGATTTCGGAACGTCTTGAGCCGGGCAATACCGCCAGCAGCGGCCCATCGGAAATACCCAAGCTGCTGCGTGCCGCGCCGGTATCCGGATGCAGTGCAATACGGTCGGCCATCGGATGTCCGATGAAACGTGCCGGCATGCCGTATTTTTCGTAGATGGCCGGTTCCATCGGAAACAAACACAGAATTTCATCGGCACTCTCAGCGATTTTTGCTGCACGTTTCTCGCGCCAAGCCCAAACCGAAGGGCTGACCAGATGCAAGGTGCGCAAGCCGGCCTGTTTGCAATGTTTTTCCAGACCCAGATTGAAATCCGGGGCATCCACGCCGATCACGATATCCGGCTGTTCGGCAATCAGCCGTTGCTTCATGGCGCGCCGCAGTTTCAACAGGCCGGGCAGGTGTTTGAGCACTTCCACAAAACCCATTACCGAAAGCAGGCTGAAGTCGTACCACGACTCCAAACCTTGGGCCTGCATTTTTGGCCCGCCCAAGCCGATAAATTGGATATCCGGGTTTAAGATTTTCAAGGCGCGCAAGGTATCGGCGGCAATGGCATCACCCGAAGCTTCGCCGGCAATGAACGCAATTTTCATCGGGCGCTTAACGCACGATGCCGCGGCTGCTGGCTTCGATGAATTCCAGCATCAGGCGTACATCTTCGGATTCGGCGGCTTGTTCGCGCAGCGCATCTTTGGCTTCGGATAGTGGCTTTCCCGACATGTACACGGTGCGGTACGCGGTTTTGATCTGTTTAATGCGCTCGCTGCTGAAGCCGCGCCGTTTCAGGCCTTCGGCATTGATGGTGCGCGGTTCGGCATACTGCATGCCGGTCATCACGAACGGCGGCACATCGTTGCTGATCAAACTGCCCATGCCAATGAAGGCGTGGGCGCCGATTTTGCAAAATTGGTGTGCACCGGCAAAGCCGCCCATAATCACCCAATCGGCCACTTCGGCGTGGCCGGCCAGCGACGCGTTGTTGGCGAAGATGGTGTTATTGCCCACCTGGCAATCGTGGGCGATGTGCACATAAGCCATGATCCAGTTGTTATTGCCGATACGGGTAACACCGCCGCCGTCGGCGGTGCCGCGGTTGAAGGTGGTGAATTCGCGGATGGTGTTGTCGTCGCCGATGATCAGCTCGCCGCGTTCGCCGTGGAATTTCTTGTCCTGCGGATCACCGCCCAGCGCGGCATGCGAGTACACGCGGTTGTTCTTGCCAATACGGCAGGGCCCGGTGATCACGCAATGCGGACCAATGACGGTGTTCTCGCCGATTTCGACGTCGCAGCCGATGATGGAATATGCACCCACGCTGACGCTTTCATGCAATCGCGCACCCGGGTCGATTAAGGCCGTGGGGTGGATCATTATTGGCCTCCTTCCGCACACAGGATTTCGGCGCTGGCCACCACCTTGCCATCAACGCTGGCTGTGGTTTCATACAGAGCCATGGAGCGAATCAGACGTTTTAATGTTACCTCCAACACCAGTTGGTCGCCGGGCAGCACCATTTTGCTGAAACGGGCATTGTCGATTTTTACCAGATAGAACAATTTATCCAGATTGACCAATTCGCCGTCAATGGCGGTCAGCAGTGTGAGCAGGCCTCCGGCCTGTGCCATGGCTTCAATGATCAGTACGCCGGGCATTACCGGTTTGCCGGGAAAGTGGCCATTGAAAAACGGCTCATTGATGCTGACGTTTTTGAGGGCTTTGATGCGCTTGCCCGGATCCAGTTCCAGCACGCGGTCTACCAGCAGAAACGGGTAGCGGTGCGGCAGCAGTTTCTGGATGCCTACGACATCAAGGGGCAGTTTGGTGGTATCAAAAGGCATGGCTTATTCCTGTGTTTTCTTCAATGCATTCAGGCTGCGCGCCATGGCATCGAGTTGTTTGAAGCGGGCCGCATTTTTCCGCCATTCCGGTTTGGCAAGAATCGGCGTTCCGGACACGTATTCGCCGGGTTCGCGGATGGAGTGGGTGACCAGGCTCATGGCACCGATTACCACTTTGTCGCAGATATCCAGATGGCCGATGATGCCGGCAGCGCCGCCAATCAGGCAATAGCGACCGATGCGCGTGGAGCCGGCTATAGCCACGCAGCCGGCTACGGCGGTATGCGCACCGATGCGCACGTTGTGGCCAATCTGAATCTGGTTGTCGAGGCGCACGTCATTTTCTAGCACGGTGTCTTCAATGGCGCCGCGGTCGACGGTGGTGTTGGCACCGATTTCGCAGTCGTCACCGACACGGACACCGCCCAATTGCGCGATTTTTATCCATTGGCCTTCGTGGAAAGCTATGCCAAAACCATCGGCACCCAATACCGCGCCGGAGTGGATACGAACCCTTTGCCCCAGATGCACGCGTTTTACCAAGCTTACCCGCGGCAACAGCACGCAGTTTTCACCCACATGGCAGTCCGGGCCGATAACGCAATGGCCGTGAATTTGTGCGCCATCGGCTACCACTGCATTCCTGCCAATGAGGCAGTACGGACCAATACGCACGCCGTTGCCGATACGGGCGCTGACATCAATGACGGCAGTAGGGTGGATGGCTTCGGCAATGTCGTCGCCGTCATCGAACAAATGTGTGATGCGGGCGAAAGCGGTGTATGGGTTGTCACTGATCAGGCAGGCGCAAGGGCAGTTGTCGGCATCGGCTGCACTGAGTACCACCACGCTGGCGCGGGTGGAGGCCAGTTGCGCACCGTACTTGCTGTTGGCCAAGAAGGCCAATTGCCCTGGCACGGCATTGGCCAGAGTGCCAATGCCATCAATCACCGTATCGGGATCACCCCGGAAGTCCAGGCTGAAAACTTCGGCCAGTGCTTTCAGGGTGCGCATGCCCGCAATCAGAATTGCTGACCGAAGGTGAACTGCAGGCGTTCCACACGGTCGAACTCACCTTGGTTCAGCGGCAAGGCATAACTAATGGAAATAGGTCCTACCGGCGCCTGCCATTGCAATGCGAGACCGACCGAGCCGCGTAAGCCGCCCAAGCTGATTTTCTCATCCCCATACACGGCGCCGATGCTGGGATCCTTGTAGCCGCTGTAATCGAAACTTCCGGCAAATACATTGCCGTAGTCCAGGAACGCCGACAGACGGGTGCCGCGGGCATTGAACAGTTTCGGGAACAGCAGTTCGAAAGTGCCAGCGACTTTTAATGCGCCGCCAAGCGGCTGCAGGAAGGAAGGCGTGCAGGTGGTTTCATCCGGTGCAATGGCGCAAGTGCCGTAGCTAGGACCAAGGGTATTGGCCTCGTATCCACGAACCGATTGCGGACCGCCGGCATAGAAGTTTTTGTAGAACGGCAAGCCGGCTTTGCCGGTATTTCCGTAACTGCCGCCGTAACCGAGGTCGCTGCCGATTTTCAGTACTAGCCAGGAATTCAACGGCCGGTAATGTTCAAACTGATAGCTGAGTTTGTAGTACGAAATGTCGGAGCCGGGCACCGACATTTCGGCGCCAATGCGGTGGTAGGTGCCGCGGGTGGGCAACAGGAAATCGTTGCGGGAATCACGAGCCCAGCCGCCTTGTACACGGAATTGCTGGATGGGCCAGAGTTGATTGAAGCCGCAGACTACCGGATCAGGCGTGCCAGGATCGGTATCGTCGTTGTCGCTCGGCGTGTTTGGATCGTTGTCGTCATCGCCGGATTCGAAGCACGGGAAGTACGGTTGGGTACCTATCAGTGTGTCAAGATAATCAATCAGCGGACGCGGTGTTGATCCCAGCGTTGTGGTCAAGTCGATTTTGTCGTAGCCCAATGCGAATTGCACGCTATCGGTTTCACTGAGCGGAATGCCCACCAAGGTTTCCAGATTCAGGTTTTTCGAGGTATAGCGGGCAGTATTGGAATTGCCCTGGTCGAAGTTGCTGAAGGACAGGTTGTAGCCCAGGCTGACACCTTCATCGGTGAAATACGGATCGGTATATGAGAAGCTCAGACGCTTCGAGTAACTATTGTTCTGGACCTGCACGGCCATACGGTTGCCGGTGCCGAGAAAGTTGTTTTCGCTCAGCTGAATTGAGGCGGTAAGCCCGTACAGTTGCTGATAGCCCAATCCGAAAACAAAGCTGCCGGAGTTGCGTTCCTTGACATTGAGCACGATGTCGACTTGATCCGGCCGGCCGGGAACCGGCTTGGATTCAACGTCAACGGTTTCGAAAAAGCCCAGACGCTGCAAGCGGATTTTGGAGCGGTCCAGTGCCGATTGCGAATACCAGGAGTTTTCGAACTGGCGCAGTTCGCGACGGATGACTTCATCGGCGGTGCGCACGTTTCCGCTCACTTCCATGCGCCGTACCTGCACCCGTGGGCCGGGATTGACGGTGAAGTTGATGCTGATTTCCTGGGTATCACGGCTTATTTCCGGTACAGGATTGACTTCCGCGAAGGCGTAGCCGATGTTGCCGAGCATGGCGGTAATGCGGTCGTTGGACGCAGTCAGCAACTGTCGGGAGAAGGTGGATCCGGGCTTGACCAGAAGAAGTTTTTCAACATCTTCCTTCGGCACGATGGTGTCGCCGCTAACGGTAACGCCAGCCACCTTGTAGATTTTGCCCTCGGTGACATTGGTGGTCAGGTATACGTCTTTTTTGTCAGGGCTGATGGCTACTTGCGTTGAATCCACTGCGAAGTCGACATAGCCGCGATCGAGGTAGTAGTCGGTGAGTTTTTCCAGATCGCCCGAGAGCTTTTCACGTGAGTACTGATCATCACGCTTGTACCATGACAACCAGTTGCTGGTGTTGGATTCCCAGCCGTCACGAATGACGTCGTCCGGGAACAGGGTGTTACCGACAATATTGATGTCACGTAGGCGCGCACCTTTGCCTTCTGTGATGTCCAAGGTCAAGTCGACACGGTTGCGGTCGATTTCCTTGACAGTGGGGCTGATTACGACGTTGTACTTGCCCTTGTTGTTGTATTGGCGCAGCAATTCCTGAGTCACCCGGTCCAGGTTCAGCGGGTTAAAGGTTTCACCTTCGGTAAGACCGATGCCTTTCAGGCCTTTTAGCAAGTCTTCGGTCTTGATTTCCTTGTTGCCTTTCAGGGTCAGGGTATTGATTGAAGGGCGTTCAGAAACGGTAACCACCAGAATGTCGCCTTGGCGCTCGAAGCGTATGTCGCTGAAGAACCCGGTTTTATAGAGTGCCCGGATGGCCTCCGTGGTTTTTACCGAGGTCACGGTATCGCCTTTTTCAATGGGCAGATAGGTGAATACCGTACCGGCGGAAATGCGTTGCAGGCCGTCTACGCGGATGTCGCTGGCAACGAAAGTATCTGCCGATTGGGCATGGAGGGGTTGGCTGAGGGCCAAGGCCAGGGACATGCACAACAGACTTTTACGGAAATGGGTAGGGGTCATTAGGGTTCCAAGCGGGCTTACGGTGTGGATTAGGAAATGATACGAAAAAAATCATTGAAAATGGCGATTGACAGCAGTCCGACCAACATCGCAGCGCCAATCATTTGGCCAACAGCTTGCGCTGAGTCGGTCAGCGGCTTGCCGGTAAGCCCTTCAATCATGAAATACAGCAGGTGCCCGCCATCGAGCACGGGTATCGGCAACAGGTTCATGATACACAATGCCAGCGATATCGCGGCCAAAAACGACAGAAACGCCGAAATTCCCCAGCCAGCCTGGTTGTCGGCGGCTTGGGCAATGCCAATCGGACTGGACAAGTTGTCCATTGAGGCTTTTCCGGAAAAAAGGCGGCCGATCACGGCAAAGCTGTCGGTTGCCATGCCCCAAGTTTTGGCTGTAGCTACGGGCAAAGCCTGCCAGAACGGGTATTGCACCACTTTGCTTGCGGCTACATTGCCAATGCCAATACGCCAAACCTTTGCGCCATCGATATCGGCTGCAACCGGTGCGATCAGGAACGACATCGGCGTGCCTTTGCGCTCAACATCCACTTGCACATTGTGGGCTGTGCTTGTTGCGTGCTCAGCCAAAAGTGCCGGAATATCGCCAAATGTCGATACCGGTTTACGGTTGATGGCGGTAATGCGGTCACCGGGCAGCAACACCCCATACGAAGGACCGTTCGCCAGTACCGAGCCTATGTAGGTACTTGGGTTGGCAAAGAACGGGGTAAATCCGATTTCCTTGAACAACTCAGCTTGTTGGTAATCCTTGGCCAGTTTATCCAGAGGCAATACCCGACGCTGCGGGCTGCCATCCAGAGTTTGTACCTCAATGGCCAGAGCCCGTTGGTCCATGGCCGCAAGTGCCAGCGCAGGCAGGGCATCGTTCCAGGTTTGTACCGGTTGTCCGTCGATACTGCGTATTTCATCGCCAATGGCAAAGCCGGCCTGTTGCGCCAGGCCTTGCGAAGGCCCAAGCAGAGGCCGCAGCCCGGGCGTTCCGATGACCAATGCTGCCCACAGCAGTAAAACGCATAGCAGCAAGTTGGCAAAGGGCCCTGCAGCCACGATGGCGAAGCGCTTGCGCAGCGATTGCCGGTTGAATGCCATGGCTTGCCGTTCAGGCGCAACCTCTTGTTCGCGCTCGTCCAGCATTTTTACGTAGCCACCCAGGGGTATAACGGCAATCTGATATTCGGTACCGTTCTTTCCAACGCGTTTGAACAGTGCGCGCCCGAAGCCTACCGAAAAGCGTTCGATGTGCACGCCGCACCAACGCGCCACGATGAAGTGCCCCCACTCGTGGACGGTAACCAGAATGCCAAGAGTGATGATGAGCCAGAATACGGGGCTGAGGAAGTCGGGCATGGTCAATGGCGGCTTGAAAGGAAGGCGGTGGCAATGCGTCGTGCTTCGGCATCGCTCTGGGTTAAGACCGCCAGATTGTCCGCAGGTTCCCATGCGGTTTCTGACAGGGTATGTGCAATGACATCGGCAATGGCCAAAAACGGCAATTTCTGCTGAAGAAAGGCCTCTACGGCAACTTCATTGGCGGCATTGAGCACTGCCGGCGCATTGCCTGCGCGCTCTATGGCGGCATAGGCCAGGTCAAGGCATGGAAAGGTGTCGCGGTCTGGTGCATGGAATTCCAAGGCCGAAAGGGCTTTGAAATCCAAAGCCTTAACGCCACTGTCAACACGCTCGGGATAGGCTAGCCCGTAGGCAATGGCAGTGCGCATATCGGGTAGCCCCAACTGCGCCAGAACAGAACCGTCAACGAAGTCCACCATGGAATGAACGATGCTCTGCGGGTGCACCACCACATCGATTTTGCTGGCAGGCATATTGAACAAGTGATGCG
>JAHEBG010000376.1 GCA_024642445.1 Gammaproteobacteria bacterium
CGGAAGGCTATTGATGCTGTTCCTGAAAAAATTGCAGTCGTGTGCACCGGCGGGATTTCACACTGGCCGGCAACACCGGATTCAGGAAAAATCAACGAGGAGTTCGACCGCGAATTTCTGGGCCGGTTCCTGGCCAACGACCGCGATGCGCTGATTTCCTACACCGACGAGGATATTTACGCCCGGGGCGGACAGGGCGGATTTGAAATCCGAACCTATGTGGCGCTCGCCGGTTTGTGCGAAGGCGGCAAGGGCAACCTGTGGTTCTATGCGCCGATTCCGATTTTCGCCGTCGGATGCACGATTGCGACGATGGACATTCAGGCCCGGCCAGCGGCGGCGGAAGCTTTGCCGGCCTAGGGCAAACCCGGCTCTAGGGCAAACCCGGCAATGGCAAAAAAAAGGGCCGGGCCTTAAGGCCCGGCCGACTTCCGGTTGGCCCGGTCGTCTCCAGAGGGGAATGGCTGAAAAAAGCATCATGCCGGAAGGGAGGGGGGCAGGACGTTCTCTTTAGCCGTCGCGAGTATTGCAATGCGTATAACGCAACACAACGGCTCAGATTGCATGGGTGCCATGCGATATACACCTACCTAAGCCCATTGTTCACCTGGAAAGGCTTCGGAAGCTGACAATTATCCATTTTGAGGTTCTACACTCAAAACAGCCAATTTCGAATGGCGCTGAATAATAGCTGGCTTAAGGAAAACAAGCACCTGCGACCCATGCTATACGATAGAAATCATTCCCGCTTCTGGCACCCAAGCCTTCTCTCAACCGGGAGCATCCTGGCAGGGCAAATCCATGCTGATGATCAAGGCCTATATCCGTGCATTACGCATTCTGGCGAGCGAAGGAATGCTGGTGTCCACGCTGGTCACGGCGGCGGTCGGCATCGGTCTGATCCAGCTCGCTGAACCGATTCTTTTCGGCAAGGTCGTCGACGCCCTGTCACGCTATAGCCAGGCCTTGCCTCTGATCGGCGTCTGGGCGCTGCTCGGTGTCTTCAGTATCATCGCCAGCGTTGTTGTCGCCGTACTGGCTGACAGGCTGGCGCACCGCCAGCGCTTGGCGGCGCTGGCAACCGTTTTTGACAGGTCCATCACCCTGCCAATCAGCTACCACGCAACACGCGGGTCGGGCGCTGTGGTACGCACCATGCTGGCAGGCTCCGATGCCTTGTTCAGCGTCTGGCTGTCGTTCATGCGCGAACAGGTCGTGGCAGTGATCAGCGTGCTCTGCCTGATCCCGACTGCTATCTACCTCGATTATCGTCTGGCCTCGATTCTGGGCCTGTTGGCGGTGTTGTATTTCACGATGAATTTCATCGTCATCCGCCGCACCAGCCAGCGTCAGTCTGCGGTGGAACAATATCACCGCAGCGTTTTCGGACGCGTTGGCGACGTCATAGGCAATGTTACTGTGGTGCAGAGTTATGCACGTCTGAACGCTGAAAGTACTGCGTTGCGCGGTATGATGCATGCACTTTTGAAAGCTCAATACCCTGTGCTGACATGGTGGGCGCTGCTGACGGTACTCACACGCGCAGCAGGCACCATCACCATGGTGGCCATTTTTGCAGTCGGCGCGTGGCTTGCTAGCAAGGGGCAGGCAACCGTCGGCGAAATCGTGACCTTTGTCGGCTTCGCCACATTGCTCATCAACAAGCTCGATCAGATTTCCAGTTTCATCGCCAGGGTCTTTGTTCTGGCACCAACGCTGACATCATTTTTCGAACTCACGGACCTGACCAGTGGCATTCAGGACAAGCCGAATGCCCGGCCACTGGAAAATGCACGCGGAGAAGTGACGTTCGAAAATCTGACATACAAGTTTCCCAACTCCGATCAGGGCATTTTCAATATCGATTTCATGGTCAAACCCGGACAGACCATCGCTCTGGTTGGACCCACAGGATCAGGCAAAACGACGACCCTGGCATTTCTGCAGCGACTGCGCGATCCCGATGAGGTACGCATCCTCATCGACGGTATCGACATCCGCGATCTGACTCTGACCAGCCTGCGCGAAACGATTTCGGTCGTCTTTCAGGACGCCGGCCTG
>JAHEBG010000377.1 GCA_024642445.1 Gammaproteobacteria bacterium
GACACCGCCAGGAAACACAATGATGCCGTGGCCCAATCGGACGAACGCTTCCAACCGCTTTTCGATATCGGGCATGATGACCAATTGATTCACAATCGGATTCGGTGATTCCGCCGCAATAATTCCGGGCTCGGTGATGCCAATGTAACGGTTTCGTGTGCGCCGCTGTTTGGCATGCGCGATGGTAGCGCCTTTCATCGGACCTTTCATCGCACCCGGGCCGCAACCGGTGCAGATATCCAAGCCGCGCAAGCCCAGTTCATAGCCCACTTTCTTGGTGTACATGTATTCTTCTCGACCTATGGAATGCCCGCCCCAGCACACCACCAGATTCGGGTCGATGTTCGGTTGCAATACATGGGCATTGCGCAGGATTTCAAATACGGCACTGGTGATTCCGGCACTGTTATGCAAATCGAACTTATTGCTGACATTGATTTCGCAGGCGGTATAGGCGATGTCCCTGACCACCGCGAACAATAAATCGGAAATGCCGCGTACGATTTCGCCATCAACAAATGCCGATGCTGGAGCATTCTTTAGCTCCAAGCGAATGCCTCGATCAAGCTGTAGCACTTCAATGTCGTAATCGGAATAGCGTACCTGTGCCGCCCGCGGGTCATCGGATTCGGAACCGGTGGTCAGCACCGCTAATGTGCATCGGCGCAGCAATTCATGAAGGCCGCCTTTGGAGATATCGCGCAGGCGGGTGATTTCTTCTCGGGAAAGGATATTCAGACCGGCACGTGGCGAAATCTGGGCGTTCAGCGTAGGGCTTTCGTTGGACATGGTTTGTTATCGATCGATTGGTTATCTAGAATACGGTTTCAAGTGAAAATTAGCAAAAAAAAACCGGCCCTGGGGCCGGTTTTTTATGTGTTGCGTGAATCTTAGAAGCTGTAGCGGAAACCCACTTGCATCGCCCAACGGGAAATGCCTTTGTCGTCGTAAATGTTGGTGGCATCCGGAGTATTGAAACGGTAAACGTATTTACCGGCAGAACCCGCCGTACACACAGCAGTAACGGTAGCAGAACAGATGCCGCCGTATTCAACCACACCGCGCATGCTTGGGAAGCCGTATTCGTCAACTTTGCCCCATTTCTTGTTGATCAGGTTACCCACGTTCATGATATCCAACCAGATTTCGCCTTTGTGGCCTTCCATGAAACCCGGGATTTCTTGCGAAATCTTGATATCAAAGGAATTGACGAACGGGTTGCGTGCGGCATTGCGGCTGACAACCTGGCCCAGATGGCTGCTCAGGTATTTGTTGCCGTTAACGAAGGCCCAGAAATTGGCAGCCTCGGTTGCCGAACCGAAGACCACGTCGGTTGGACTTGCCGGAATGTACAGCAAGTCATTGAAGCGGCCGTCGCCGTTGGCGTCGTTATCGAAGGTGTAGCTGAACGGCTTACCGCTGCGGCCTTCATAGAACACCGAGAACAGGGTGTTGTAATCACCGAAGAAGTTGTGCTTCCAATTCAAGGTACCGGTAACGCGCTGCTTGATTTCGTAGTTGGACGGTGCGGCTACTTCTTCATTGGCTTGGAACACGGCCACGTTACCCAGCTGCGAGCTCGAGGTGGAGCTGGTCAGCGGGCTGACTTCGCTGGTATCGGTGTAGGTGAAGGCCAAACCGTAGGACCAATCACTGCCGTTGAACGGCTTGGACAGGGACAAGGTCAACTGATCGCTGCCGCCCAAGGAGGTCGAACGGGCGATGATAGCGTCGTTGTACGAGCTGTTGGCATTGGCACGCGAAGTTACCGAGGAGCCGGTACCGAATTGGTTCCAGTTGTTCGGATTGCGGCCGTTGGTGTTCCAATAGATCAAGCGGCCGTCTTGGCCAACCGCGGTAGCGGCACCCAGATTCAACTGCTGATAGAAAATGCCTTCTTCCACTTTGGTGTGGATGAATTCAGCCGAAGCGACCAAACCGTACCATGGCAATTCGTGTTCAACCGCCAAGTTGGCTTTCCAAACAGATGGCTGACCCAAATCCGGATCGATGAAGTCGACCGACTGACGGCCCGGGGTGTTCGGGGCAAATGCCGACA
>JAHEBG010000378.1 GCA_024642445.1 Gammaproteobacteria bacterium
GCAGCATTCTGTTGGCGCCCTTGGTGAAAGATCTGGAATTGCGTTGCAAGCAGTTGCGCAGTGAATGCGAAGCCCTACCAGGCAAAGCCGCCGCTGCCGTTGCTTTCGCTAATGCCGCCGTTCTTGCCGCCCTGCGTTCGGTGCAGGAATCGGCAGAAGCCTTGAATGCGTCGTTGGTGCTGCAAGCTGGCGCCTCCACGGCATTGGATCAGTGTGCGGCCCGTACCGATGTGTTGCTTGCCCGATGGCGGCTTTGGCTTTCGGCCGCACCGGCGGAGAGTGATTCGCCGGCACCGGCATCGGTGCGTTGGTATGAGCTGAGTCAGCGCGGCATTACCTTGAATGCCACACCGATGGATGTTTCAAAGCCATTGCGCCAGTACCGCGAGCAAAGTCAGGCCGCGTGGATATTGACCTCAGCCACGTTGGCGGTTAACGATTCGGTAGCGCATTTGGCTGAAAAGCTGGGTCTGGTCGAGCCACGGGTGCTGGTTCAGCCCAGCCCGTTCGACTGGCAGCGGCAGGGCTTGTTTTATTTGCCGTTGCACATGCCCGAGCCGAACCATCCCAATTTCATTCCTAGCCTGCTCGAAGCGGCAAGGCCGGTCTTGGAAGCCTCCGCCGGCCGTGCATTCCTGTTGTTTACCTCGCATCGGGCTTTGAAACAGGCAGCACAACTGCTTGAAGGTGGGCCTTGGCCTCTATTCGTGCAGGGCACGGCGCCGCGCATGGAATTGCTGGAGCGTTTTCGCAGTTCGGGCAACGGTATTTTGTTGGGTGCTGCCAGTTTCTGGGAGGGCGTGGATGTGGCCGGCGATGCGCTAAGCGCCGTCATCATCGATAAGCTGCCGTTTGCCGCGCCCGACGATCCGGTGTTGGAGGCGCGCTTGCAGGCCGTGCGCCAGCGCGGCGGCAACCCGTTCGTCGAAGAACAGATTCCCTCGGCGGTAATCGCCTTGAAGCAAGGGGTCGGTCGCCTGATTCGAACCTTCGAAGACCGCGGTGTGTTGATGATGGGCGATACCCGTTTGGTCAGTAAACACTACGGAAAAATTTTCATACAGTCGCTGCCGCCGTTTCCACGCACGCGTGAATTGCGCGATGTGCAGGATTTTTTTGCTACAGTGCCCCAATGAACCTGCTTGCCATTGAAACCAGCACCGAAGCCTGCGCAGTGGGCGTGAGCAGCAACGGGCGGCATGTAACCCGCTTTGAACTGACACCGCGCCGGCATACCGAGTGCGTGCTGCCGTGGAGCGATGACCTGTTGCGCGATGCCGGGCTGGGCAGGCGTGACCTGCATGCAATTGCCGTGGGCATTGGTCCCGGCGCGTTTACCGGGGTGCGTCTGGGTGTCTCTCTGGCGCAAGGCATGGCCTTGGCCTTGGCAATACCCGCAATTCCGGTTTCCACCCTGGCGGTGTTGGCGCAAGGCGCCGAGCATGACGGCCCGATTGCGGTAGTGATGGATGCACGTATGGGCGAATGCTATGTGGGTTTCTTTCAGAAAATCGACGGCATTGCCCAAGCACTTACGGAACAGCAGTTGTTGAAACCCGAAGATATTCGCGTACCGTTTGACGGCGAGTGGATTGGCGTGGGCAGCGGTTTTGCGGCCTACCGTGAACGCATGCCTGCAGCGTTCATTGCCGCCATGCGTTGTATGGATGGCAATGCACTGCCACAACCCGAGGCCTTGTTGCAGTGGGCGGAATACGCTTTGGCGCAAGGACACGCGGTGTCGCCGGAACTATTGGAACCGGCGTATCTGCGCAATCAGGTGGCGTTGACCATTGAACAGCGTAAACAGCTCTAGCCGCATTAAGCGCCGATCAAAATCCAGGTGCCAAGGCCCAGGAACACCAAAAAGCCCATGACATCGGTCACCGTAGTGACCACCACACCGCCGGCCAGAGCCGGATCGATGTTCATGCGTTTTAGCAGCAGCGGTACGGCCACACCGGCCAAGGCCGCTACCACCAGATTGATCAACATGGCCGCCGCAATCACGGCGCCAATGGTCGGTTCGAACCAGAGCCCGGCGGCAACACCCACCACC
>JAHEBG010000054.1 GCA_024642445.1 Gammaproteobacteria bacterium
CCAAGGCGCGTGCGCTTGGGTAGGCGTGCTGGCGTTTTTCAATGGCGCCGGCACCGCCGCCCATGGCCATGGCCTTTAGAAACGGCAAGCCGAATTGACGACAAAAGGCATCGTCTTCATCGCCATGAAATTGCAACAGGCTGGGTTGCAACGCGGTTATCACCGCCTGCACTGTAACCGCATCGGGGTTGACGAACAGTGCCACCAGATCCACCGAAGCCGGAACGGCCGCACGCAAGGCCGGCATGGCCTGCACGGGCACATGGCGCTTGCTGCCGGGCACATGCACAACACCTATGGCATCCACGCCCAATACTGCGGCCAAACGGGCATCGTCTGCCCGGGTAAAGCCGCAGAATTTGATGCGCACACTCATGGCAACGCGACCTGTACAGGCAATTGCCACTGCGCCGGATACAAGGCGCCTAGAAACATCAGGCCCTCGGCCGGCGCGGTAGGACCGGCTACGGTGCGGTCTTTGCCCGCAAGCAGGGTTTGCATCCAGTCCACCGGCTGCTCGCCCTTGCCTATCAACAGCAAACTGCCCACCAGATTGCGCACCATATGGTGCAAAAAAGCATTGGCTTGCACATCGAAATAAATCCGGTCACCTTCGCGGCTGACGTCCAAGCGCTGCAGATGGCGGTTAGGGTGTTTGGCTTGGCAGTGCACGGTACGAAATGCGCTGAAATCCTGTTCACCCAGAATTTTCTGTGCCGCTTCGTGCATGCGAACCACATCCAATTCCTCGCGGCTCCAGCTCAACCATTGGCGGCTGATGGCCGGTTTCACATCGCGTATCAACAGACTGTAACGGTATCGCCGGGCACGGGCGCTGTAACGGGCATGGAAATCGTCGGGCATCGCTTGTACCCACAAGGCTCGTACGCTTTCGGGCAATTGTGTATTGGTGCCCATCAGCCAGGCACGGGTGTTGCGTTCGGCCGTGCTGTCGAAATGCACGATCTGGCACAGCGCCGAGACTCGGGCATCGGTTCGCCCGGAACACACGACATCCACTGGAGCATCGGCAACAAACGATACCGCGCGCTCTACGGCTGCTTGTACGGTCTCACCGGTGTGGTGTTTTTGCCAACCCATGAACGGGCTGCCGTCGTACTCCAAAGCCATGGCATAACGCATCAGCAGTCCTGCCCGTGGGCGTTACATGGTGTGGGTCGGATTGTCGGAATCGAGCATACCGGCCAGTGTTGCTTCAATCTTGTGGCGAATCTCATGGTTTTCGCTGGCTTCACTGAGCTGCACACCAACGCCCGGGCGTCTGCCGCCCATTTGCCCCATAGGCGAGACCCAAACCACTTTACCCACGGCCGGCAAGCGGGCCTTGTCTTCCAGAAAACTGACCATGAGGAAGACCTCATCGCCCAAATGGTAGCGTTTGGGGGTAGGCACGAAAATGGCACCGCCTTTGATGTAAGGCATGTACGCACTGTACAGTTCCTTTTTGTCCTTGATCTGCAATGACAGCAGACCCTGTTTGGCGGCGGGGGAGCCCATAAGCGTCGTCCTATCGGAATTCCTGCAAAAGTTGCCGCCAATCAAACAACAGGCCGGCCAGGCCCAGATCATGGCGCAACGGTTGGCTTAAGCTTAACCGCAAACGGTTGATGCCATCAATCCATTCCTGCAATTTCTGGACCGATTGCGGCTTTTGCTGGCCTTGACTGCTGGCCTTGGCCCATTTGGCACTCAAGCCATGGGCAATTTGGGCACAAAACAGCAGGCGCAATTCTGTTTGTTCGTCGGCCAACCATTGCTTGGCAATGTCGGCCGTGCTGCTCTGGCCTTTCATGCAGGCCTCAAGATCTTTGCGTACCTGCTGGTGAATGGCAATACCGTCCATCTGCGCCCAATGCACGGCCAAACCGGGGTTGTGTCCGGCCAGCAGCAACAGGGTTTCAGCAGCATCGGGCTTGATGCCCTGCTGCATTACCCATTGCAATGCCGGATCGTGCCCGGGTGCGGCAATGGCAATGCGTTGGCAGCGGCTGCGTACAGTGGCCGGAAGCATCTTGGGCTGGTCTGTTATCAAAAACAGATAGCGCCCCGGCATCGGCTCTTCCAGGGTCTTCAGCAGGGCGTTGCTGGCTTGCACATTCATCCGGTGCGCCGTTTCAATAATTACCACACGTGGCCCTGAAAGTTGCGCGGTTAGGATCAACCATTCCGACATTGCACGAATCTGATCAACGCCTATGGCCGTTTTCGGCTTGCCGGTGCGTTCATTCAGCTCAATGCCAATCCGGCGGAAATCGCCATGGCTACCTTGAACAAAACGCTGACATGCCGTGCATTCGCCACAAGCCATTTGTTGTGAATTCTGGCGTTGGCACAACAGCCGCTGCGCGAGCGCCTGCGCCAATGCATCTTTGCCCAGGTGCTGAGGGCCGTGCAATAACTGGGCATGACCCAAATGCCCGGAGTAGTAGGCCTTAACAACGCCATCAAAGACAGGTAACAGCCAGGGTTGCAGCATCATCCCGCCTGCCATGCCGCCAGCACCGCCAATACGTCGCTCACCACCTGTTCCGGACTTTGCGAAGCATCGATGCGTTTGATGCGCTGCGGTTGCTGTTCCGCTAATGCCAGATACGCCGAGCGCACGTTCTGGAAAAAATCGGTCTGCTCCTGCTCGATGCGGTCCAGTTGCTGGCCACGCGCCTGTGCACGGGCCATGCCCTGCGCTACACCCACATCCAGCAACAAGGTAAGGTCAGGCCGAATTCCGACAAAGGCGTTTTCCAGCGCCTCGATTTTCGACACCGGCAAGCCCCGGCCGCCGCCTTGATAGGCAAAGCTGGCATCGGTGAAACGATCGGTCAAAACCACTTTGCCTTCGGCCAAGGCCGGCAGCACCAGCGTTTGAGTCAGTTGCGCACGCGAGGCGAACATCAACAGCAGCTCTGCATCGGGCACAATCGCTTGATCCGTTGCCAACAGAGTTTCGCGGATACGCTCACCAACCACCGTACCGCCGGGTTCGCGCGTGCACACCACCGCACAATTCTGCGCTTCAAAGTACGCGCGGATGGCATTAAGCACCGTGGTTTTTCCGGCGCCTTCGCCGCCCTCGATACTGATGAAAATTCCTCTGGAAGTTTCCATATCAACGCTTCTTCAAATAGTCGGCCACCGCTTTGCGGTGCGCGTCGTAGGTGGCGGAAAACACATGGCCGCCATCTCCGGATGCCATGAAAAACAAGGCGTCGCCGGCCGCAGGGTGCGCGGTAGCAGTCAAGGCCGCTTTCCCGGGCATAGCAATTGGCGTGGGCGGTAGACCGTTGATACGGTAGGTGTTGTAGGGCGTTAACGTCTGCAGGTCTTTCTTGCGGATATCGCCGTCGTAAGCTTCGCCAATGCCGTAAATCACAGTAGGATCGGTTTCCAGACGCATGCCTTTTTGCAGACGGCGCATGAACACACCGGCAATCAGTGCGCGTTCTTCGGCAATGCCGGTTTCTTTTTCCACAATGGATGCCATGATCAGCAACTCGTCGGCCGTTTTCAGCGGAATGGCCGTGTCGCGACCAGACCAAGCCGACGCCAGTGCCGTATCCATGGCGGTCAATGCCTGCTGAAGAATGGCACTCATGGCATCGCCTTTATTTAGAAAATACGTGTCGGGAAGAAAGCGGCCTTCGGGATGCATTCCGGGACGCCCCAGTTGAACCATGATGGCCTCAGCGGTTTTTCCACTGATATCGTCGTTCAGATCCGGCAAGGCTTTCAATTCGGCAAGTAACTGCCGGAAGTTGCGGCCTTCCACTAAGGTGAATTTGACCCGATCGGTATCACCACGTGCCAGTTTTTCCAAAAGCTGTATCGGCGTGGTTCGGTCTTCGATAGCATAGTTTCCGATATGGATACGGCCTGCCATTTGCAAGCGCTGTGCCAGTAACTTCCATTGCCAATCCATGCCTTGGCTGATGCCGGCGGCACGCAATTTGGGCAATACACGATTCAGACCGTCGCCCGATTGCACGCTGAATTCCACCGGCGCCTGCGGCAGCAACATCGGGGTTTCCGCGAAACGTCGCATTTCCAGGGCCAACCACAGCACGGCCAGTACTGCCGTAATCAGCAACAGTCCAAAACGCATTTTCCATTGGGTACGGCTTGCCATGGCGTCAATCGTCATTGAATGCCGGATTCAGCGCCTTGAATTGACGTTCAAGTTCCGCTGCTTCCGGATGTACGGGGAAACGGTGCTCACCGATTCGTTCTACTGCCATGATACCGCGAACGGCATTGCAAAGAACTACCGCTTGCGCGGATTCCACCTGTGTGCGGCGCAAAGGGTCAATCCGCGCATCGGACAGAATACCCAACAAACGCGCACGTGCGATGCCGGCAATGCCGCTGGATTCAATCGGCGGTGTACTCCACACGCCGCTCTGGCATATGAAGATATTGGCTGCAGTGGCGCACACCACTCGGCCCTGGCTATCGCACATCAAGCCCTCATCCTTGCCGTGTTTTTGGCATTCAGCCCGTGCCAGAACATTGTCCAGCCGGTTCAGGTGCTTGATGCCGGCCAAGGCGGTATTTTCCGAAACCGGAGTATTGCACCAATGCAGGTGCAAGCCGCGCGCGCTGCGTCCCGGAACCGGATGCGTGCTCAATACGGTAGTGGCAGGGCCATCACCGGGCGTGTAACCACGGCCGGACACACCGCGGGTTACCACGATTTTCAGCACTTGTCGTTGCTGCACCAACAGCTTGTGAGCAGCATTGGCAAGAATATCCTCAGCCGGTAATACGATACCCAAGCGCTCGGCACCCAAGCTCAGCCGCTGCCAGTGCTCCTTCCACCAAGGTATGGTGCCATTTACTGCCAGCAGGGTTTCAAACAGGCCATCGCCGTAATTCAGGCCACGGTCCATGGCCGACAACATTGCGATGGGTGTTTCGCCTTGTAAAATTAAGGTCTTCAAAGCGACGTCTCCAACGCCTTCAATAGGCCCTTGGCCTTGGCCCGGGTTTCCTGCAATTCCCGTTGCGGTTCGGAGTCGGCAACGATGCCCCCGCCCGCCCGCAACTGTATATGGTCGCCTTCCAGCCACAGGCTACGGATCAGGATATTCAAATCCATGCGGCCATTGCCATTGAGATAGCCCAGTGCGCCGGTGTACGGGCCACGGCCTTCGCCTTCTAACTCGGCAATGATCTGCATGCAGCGCACTTTCGGGCAGCCGGTAATGGTGCCGCCGGGGAATACCGCCGCGATTATTTTTCCGGGAAGCACACCGGGCTTGAGTTTACCGCTGACATTGGAAACGATGTGGTGCACGTGCGCGTAGGTTTCAATCTGCATCAGCTCGTCAACACGGATACTTCCGGCTTCGCATACCCGTGACAAATCGTTGCGTTCCAGATCGATAAGCATCACATGCTCTGCCCGCTCCTTTGGATGCCCGATCAATTCGGCAATACGGCCAGCATCGTCGTCGCCGGGAATACGCGGGCGGGTTCCGGCAATGGGACGGGTCTGCACACTGTCGCCATTGACTGACACCAGACGTTCCGGCGATGAACTCAGCAAGGACCAGGAATCGAATTGCAGAATGCCGGCAAACGGCGATGGGTTGAGCTGGCACAGGCGCGCATACAATGCATGGGCATCGGCCTGCGGGTAATGGCCGTTCCAGGCCCGCGAGATATTCACTTGAAAGACATCGCCGGCATTCAAATAGCCATGAATCCTGTTGACAGCATCGATAAATTTCGCTGGATCATCTTCTGTACAGACGCCTTGAGCCTGCCAAGCCGGCACCGGCGGCAATCGGCACAACTCTTCGGCATGACGCTGTACGTCCTCTAGAAGGGATTCATACCCATGCTCAGCCACGGCAATTACATTGCCTTCAATTTTATCGAACAACACCGCCGCCGGGCAACGCAAGGCCAGCGCATCCGGCAAGGGGCCATCGAACGCAGGCAATATCAGGCTCGGTTCTATCTGGCCAGAGAGTTCATAGCCCAAGTACAGCGCCCAGCCGCCGGTAAACGGCAAATCGCTGGCTTGGCGATGCCCCTGCGCGGCATACAGCGCGTCCAAAGCCTCAAGAAACGGCAGATCGGTGAATTCACCGGCCAAGGTGGATGTCTGTCCATTCCGGCATTGCAGGCCTTCACCATTGGCGATGAATAATACATCCCAACGCGATAAGGCATTGCCGCCGGCAATGCTCTGCAAGAGTAGCGGATAGCGCGCAGGCTGGCTGCGTTGCAAACCGGTCAGATCAACCGGGCCATCGAGCGGAATTCGATGCAGAGGCCCGGTCACGGATCAGAGTTTACGGAACACCAGCGTACCGTTGGTGCCCCCGAAACCGAAGCCGTTCGACATCACCACATCGAGTGTTTTTTCACGTGCTACATTCGGCACGTAATCCAGGTCGCAGCCCTCACTAGGGTTTTCAAGATTGATGGTGGGCGGAACGATGCTGTTCTGCATAGCCAGAATCGAGAGAATAGCCTCAACGCCACCGGCAGCACCCAGAAGGTGCCCGGTCATGGATTTGGTGGAGCTCACCAAAGTGTTGAAGGCATGGTCACCCAGAGCCAATTTCATGGCATTGGTTTCGGCCAGATCGCCCAGAGGCGTGGACGTGCCGTGCGCATTCAGGTAATCGATTTGATCGGGATTGACGCCGGCATCTTTCATAGCCATAACCATGCAACGCGATGGGCCGTCACCGGTGTCGCTCGGTGCGGTCATATGATAGGCATCGGAGCTGGCACCAAAACCGGCCAATTCGCAGTAAATCCGGGCACCACGGGCTTTGGCATGTTCGTACTCTTCCAGCACCAGAATGCCGGCACCGTCGCCAAGCACAAAACCGTCACGCTCTTTATCCCAGGGGCGGCTGGCACGGGTCGGGTCGTCATTACGGGTGGACAGTGCCTTCATGGCGCAGAAGCCGGCAACGGCAGTGGGCGTGCAGCCGTGTTCAGCGCCGCCGGCCACCATGATGTCGGCATCGCCGTACTGAATCATGCGCATGGCCATACCAATGGAATGGTTGGATGAGGCGCACGCTGAGACCGCTGAAAAGTTGGGGCCCTTGAAGCCCTTCATGATGCAGAGCTGACCGGAAATCATATTGATGATGGTACTGGGCACGTAAAAGGGGGAGACTTTCCGTGGCCCGCCCAAGTGCAGGTCAACCGCCGTTTCTTCAATGCCGCGAATACCGCCGATACCGGAACCGACCAACACGCCGGCACGCTCGGCATTGGCTTCGGTAATTTCAAGGCCTGCATCCTGCATGGCCATGAACGAAGCTGCCAAGCCGTAATGGATGAAAATATCCATTTTTTTGACGTCTTTCGGATTGAACCATGCCTTGGGATCGAAATCCTTCACTTCACCGGCAATATGCGTTGCCATGGCGCTGGCATCGA
>JAHEBG010000379.1 GCA_024642445.1 Gammaproteobacteria bacterium
TGCAGTTGAACCGTACCCCCGCTTCACAAATGGCAGACAGAATCCTTTCGGAGGATACGTTGGCGTATTGGAGCTTGGCTGAGGAAGATGAAAAAGCTTCGATGCTGCAGCGTTTCTGGACGGTTAATGAAGCGGTTTACAAAGCCAGCGCCGCGCCACAGCCGGCATATTTCAGGCATTATCGCATGGACAATCCTGCCAGTTTTGACAGTACAGTTAGCATTCAAGGCATACATAGCCAGTATCGCGTGCTGTCGGCGCAGGTGCCAGGGGGCTATCTAAGTGTTGCCTGGCGGTTGCCATGATTGCGTTGCTGCATATTATTTGTTTAGATAGAACAGTCCGTAGAGGTACACGGGCTCTATAAAAAATCTAACGAACGCTCATGGGAGAACAAGTATGGAATATGTATGGTTGGTGGTCATCGGTTTCGTCGTGGGATTGATTGCTCGCGCTGTTAAGCCGGGTGACGACAAAATGGGCCTGATTATGACCAGCGTCCTCGGTATTGGCGGCGCATTGCTTGCCAATGTGGTCGGCAATGCCTTGGGCATGTTTCAGAATGGCGGTATGATGAAATTCATTGCATCTATTGCCGGGGCTGTGGTTCTGTTGTTCATTTATGGCATGCTAAAGAAGAAGTAATTCATTGCTATGGCGCCGCCGTTACAACGGCGGTGGCCACTGAAAGTGCGAATAAGGCAAGGAGCCGGACAGAAATGTTCAACCGAGTCAAAGCCGATTTTCAACTGACTATCGTCCTTTTGTATGGCTTTTTTTCTGCGGCCATCATTACGCCCTTCGCTATTTACCGGTTTCTTAATGGAAAATTCTATGTAGGAATTTTAGATGCCACCTTGGTGATCATCATTGCCAGCATGGTGGCCTATGGCTGGAAATACGGAAAGACCGAACGCACCGGTAAGTTCCTGGTAGTAATCGGTGGTATAGGCGCTTTGTTGAGTTCTGAAATGCTGGGAGTTGTGGGTGTTTTTTGGATGTATGTGGCCATTGTGGCTAACTTTTTTCTTACCAAAAATCTACGTTTCGCCACCATATTCACTATTATCATACTAATACTTCTGGCGATTACGGGTAAAAGTTTCGACAACAGCCCGCAGATGTGGTCATTCCTGGCTACCAGTTCGCTGATTTCACTGCTAAGTTATATCATTGCCAAACAATATCGAATCCAGCACGATCGACTGCAGTATCTTGCCACTGTCGACCCGCTGACCGGCGCTTATAACCGCCGGCAGATGGAGCAGGAAATGCACTTTGCCGTAGAAGAGTTTGCCCGGTCCAAAATACCGATGTCATTGCTGTTGATGGATATTGATCACTTTAAAAAAATTAATGATGCCTACGGCCATGAGCGTGGCGACCATGTGCTTAGTTCATTTTCTAACATGGTCTTGGATTGCACGCGACACATCGACCGATTTTTCCGTTACGGCGGCGAAGAATTTCTGGTGTTGGTAAAATCAGCCGGCGTAGAAGATGCCAAACAATTGGCTGAAAAGATCAGGAAATCCAGCGAGCAGACTCTGAGCGTGCCTGATGGAGCCATCACCGTTTCCATCGGTGTTGCCCAGATAAAGTCCGGTGAAAGTTGCGAACAGTGGATGGCACGGGCCGATGCCGCATTGTACGACGCCAAGAACAGCGGCCGTAACCGGGTCTGCTGTGCTGAAAATGAATCATCAAATTAAAGGAATTGCATTGAAAATTTCCCATAAACTTTTGTTCGTGTTCGGCATGGGTTTTTCTCTAGCGGCTCAGGCCGTTGAACAAGCACCGGTCACTGCAGTGCTGGCCGACCGTTATTTCGACAGCCGTAATGCCGTGATGGTACCGAATGCCGTAATTCTGATTCAGAACGGCCGTATCCTTTCCGTGCAGTCCGGCGGTTCGGTTCCTGTCACCGTTTCTAAAACCGTCCGGCTGCCCGGAAAGACAGTACTTCCTGGCCTGATTGACATGCATACCCATATCGATTCAGACCCCACCTATGGCGGCTACACCCCATTGCAGTTCGGAGACCGATTCTGGTC
>JAHEBG010000380.1 GCA_024642445.1 Gammaproteobacteria bacterium
ACCACGCTGACGGTGGATTGCCAGGAATCTGCTGCATTGGATACACAAGGCCACTATTTGGTGCTGTCCAACCATCAAAGCTGGGTCGATATTCTGGTGTTGCAGAAGGTATTCAATCGGCGCATTCCATTTATGCGGTTTTTCCTGAAACAGAATCTGATCTGGGTGCCGTTATTGGGGCTGGCCTGGTGGGCCTTGGATTTTCCGTTCATGAAGCGTCATACCAAATCGCAGATCCAGAAGCGTCCTGAGTTGGCCGGGCAGGATATTGCCGCCACCCGCAAGGCTTGCGAAAAATTTCTGGGAAAGCCGGTCTCGATTATGATTTTTCCGGAAGGTACGCGCTATACCGAGCAAAAGCATCGGCAGCAACTGTCGCCGTTCGAGGGCTTGTTGAAGCCGAAGTCGGGCGGCATGGCCTATGCTTTGGATGCCATGGGCCAAGGCTTGCAGCACATTATCGATGTTACCCTGAGATACCCGAACGGCAAGCCCAGCATGTACGACCTGATTGCCGACCGCATCAAATCAGTACAGGTGGTCATACAACTGCGCGCCATACCCAACAGCCTGCGTTCGGGCGATTATGAAAACGACCGTGCCTTTCGGGTGGAATTCCAGCAATGGATGAACGGCCTGTGGCGCGAAAAGCAAGACCAACTCCAGCGTTTGAAGGCGATGCCGAATGTCTGATTTCTCCCCCTTTGCTCTGAGCGACGAGCTGCTCGAGGCACTTGCCAGTCAAGGCATTACCGAGCCTACACCCATACAGCAGGCCAGCCTTGGCCCCATGCTGGAGGGCAATGATGTATTGGCACAGGCCAAAACCGGTAGCGGTAAGACCTTGGCTTTCGCTCTAACCCTATTGTCTAAGCTGCAAGCGCCCAGCGGCGTGCAAGCGCTGGTGTTATGCCCCACAAGAGAACTGGCAGATCAAGTGACCCAAGCCATCCGTAAAGTGGCGGTACGCTTGCCCAATGTAAAGATTTCCGCATTTTACGGCGGTATTCCGGTGCGTGTGCATGTGGAATCCTTGGTACATGAGCCGGCCATTGTGGTGGGTACGCCGGGGCGTATTCTGGAATTGATCGAAACCGGCGCTTTGAAGCTTGGAAACCTGAATACCCTGGTGTTGGATGAGGCCGATCGGATGCTGGATATGGGCTTCGAGCCTGCCATTCAGGCCATTCAGAAAGCACTGCCGAAAAAACGCCAGGTGCTGTTGTTTTCAGCCACCTTTCCCGAAGCCGTTAAGGCCTTGTCGAAGTCATACCAGCAACAGCCGAAAGAAATCCTGCTGGATACCGATACCCGATCCGATCAGATCGAACAATTGTTTTTCGAGGTAAGCATTGCCCGCAAAAACGATGCCTTGCTGCAATTGCTGGGTCAGCTGCAGCCGGCGCAGGCACTGGTTTTCTGCAACACCAAAATCGACTGCCAGAATGTGGAACAACACCTGGCTAAGGCCGGTTTCGATGTCTGCGCATTGCACGGCGATATGGAACAGCGCGACCGCGATGAAGCCATGGTGCGTTTCCAAAACGGCAGTGTGCGCGTGATGGTGGCTACCGACGTTGCAGCCCGAGGCCTTGATGTGGCCGATTTGGCCTTGGTGGTGAGCTATGAATTGGCGCATCAGGCCGATGTGCACGTGCATCGGGTGGGCCGAACCGGCCGTGCCGGTAAAGACGGGCGCGCTTTGGCCTTTGTGGCCAGCAGTGAGATGGGCCGGGTGAAGGCCGTTGAAGAACAGATGGGTTTCAGCGCGCAATGGCAGCGGCTGGACCTCAGCAACATCCGCCTTCAGCCTTTGAAAGCCGATTGGAAAACGCTGGTCATCGATGCCGGCCGCAAAGACAAGCTGCGCCCGGGCGATATTCTGGGCGCACTGACCGCCAAGAAAACCATCGAGGGCCGCTACGTGGGTAAAATGGCGGTGTTTGATACCCGTTCGTATGTGGCCCTGCATCGCAGCGTGGCCGATGCCGCACTCAAACTGCTTCGTCAGGATAAAATCAAAGGCCGCAGCTTCCGCGTCCGACC
>JAHEBG010000381.1 GCA_024642445.1 Gammaproteobacteria bacterium
GGCAATAACGGCACAAAGCTGACCTGACCGTAATCGTGCTCAAGGACCTGACCCTCGATTTTTTCAACACACAGCAATTTTTGATTGCCGGCATCGCTGCCCACGGGAGAAATCAGCACGCCGGGATCGTTCAACTGCGCCAGCAACGGGGTAACCAGCGCCGGTGCGGCACAGGTCAGCAAAATCGCATCGAATGGGCCATTTTCCGGCCAGCCCAGATTGCCGTCATCGTGTTTGGAACGAATGCTCTCATGCAGCTTCAATTGCCGGAAACGCGGCCGGGCACTGCGCAACAATTCTTCAATGCGTTCAACGGTAAACACTTGAATGCCCAAGCCGGCCAGTACTGCAGTCTGGTAACCGGAGCCGGTACCGATTTCAAGCACTTTTACAGGCATGCGTCGGGCAACCAAGGCTTCGGTCATCTTCGCGACTACCCACGGTTGCGAAATGGTCTGGCCATTGCCAATCGGCAGCGCCGTGTCCTCGTACGCACGCGAAGCAAGGGCTTCGTCGATGAACACATGTCGCGGCAGTGCCCGCATGACATTGAGCACCCGCTCATCTTTTATGCCCTGCTCGCGCAGGCGTTCAATCAAACGGTCACGGGCGCGCTGCGAGGTCATGCCTAGACCTTTATTTTCAGGGCGGATGTGCAGACGTGTCATCATGGCGCGGTTTCTTCACTGAGCTGTTGAACCCAACCGGCCACCTTTTCAAGTGCCTGATAGCGGGTTAAATCGACATGGATGGGGGTAATCGAGACGAAACCGGTCTTGACCGCATGAAAATCGGTACCCGGTCCGCCGTCTTGCTCTGGTCCCGCCGGGCCAATCCACCACATCGGGCGGCCGCGTGGATCCATCTGCTGCACGCAGGGCTCGGCCCGGTGCCGGTGACCCAATCGGGTCACTTCAAAGCCTTTAATTTCAGACCAAGGCAAATCCGGAATATTGACGTTCAAAATGGTATCGGCCGGCAAAGGGTCACTGAGCAGACGCTCGATCAGAACCTTGGCTACATGCACGCTGCTGGCATAGTGTTTCGGCTTATGGTCCGGGCTGGCACAACTGAGTGCAATTGCCGGCAAGCCAAGACAACGGCCTTCCATGGCTGCCGCCACGGTGCCGGAATACAGCACATCATCGCCCAGGTTGGCGGTATTATTGATGCCGGAAAGCACAATATCGGGGTCTTCGGGCAGCAAACCGGCCAGGGCCAGATGCACGCAATCGGTGGGGGTGCCGGTAACGCTGATGCGGTTTTGCGCCAGATGCCGTGCCCGAATGGGGGCGCCCAGCGTCAAGGAATTGGATGCGCCGGAACGGTCTCGGTCGGGCGCTACAATGTAGAGCTGATGTCCGGCGTCGGCCAGACCGTCGGCCAGAGCCAGAATACCGGGCGCTTCAATGCCGTCGTCGTTGCTGATCAAAATACGCATGCCTTAATCATACCAATTTTGCGGCTTGGCAGGCGCTATTCAAGCACGCCAAGGAACGGTATTCTTAGATTATCAACACCCTATTGGCTCTGTATTGAATGAAAAAAACGGTTGCCCTTACTTTATTTGCGCCTCTAACCCTGCTTGTTGCATTTTCGGACACAACCTATGCCAGCTCGTTTGTCGATTACGGTGGATTCGGAAAGTACCGCCAACGAATGACCGATGGTGGCGGCTGCATCAGCGGCACCATCGGCACCACCATGTCCGGCAAGAACTTCAACTTTGTGGTGAATTATGCGCCGAATGAAATCACCAATAGAGCTGTATTCAACAAGGGCTACTTTGGGTTCAGCACCTTGGATAAAAAACACGACATCAACACACCAGACCTTCGTTCCAGTGCATTCATGCTGTGTCTGAAGCCGGGAAATTACGACATTGTGGGCATTGAGTGGAGCCGCACTGTAAGCACATTGCCGATTCGGATGCCGTTTAGCG
Organism: Gammaproteobacteria bacterium; assembly: GCA_024642445.1. Classification (GTDB taxonomy): domain Bacteria; phylum Pseudomonadota; class Gammaproteobacteria; order Xanthomonadales; family Xanthomonadaceae; genus Arenimonas. Next base: position 1,943 of record JAHEBG010000381.1, read on the forward strand.
TTGAAGCCGGAAGCAACCTGTATCTGGGCAGTTTTATCTTGCACGATACTTCGATTGCCGATGTGGCTTGCGGCAAAATGCCCGGCACCTTGGCCGTGGAAGT
>JAHEBG010000382.1 GCA_024642445.1 Gammaproteobacteria bacterium
GGGCAATAGAACGGCCCCACCGCGCTGGTGGCGCCACCGCAGGCGGATTGCACCGAGCCTTCGAACAGCACCATGCGCGGGGCAGGGTATTGGCTTTTGTTTTCAGCAAAAATACGGCCCCAGACGTCTTCAGTAGAAGCCAGAACCACTTTTGAAAATTGTTGTTCCTCAGTGACAGGTGCGTTGGGGTCGGCCGGCTGTGCAGGCTCACTCGGTACACTTTGTTGCATTTGTGCCACCAAGCCCAGCATTTCCATCGGGCTTTTGCCCATGACCAAGCCAATGATAAACACGATAACCATGCCACCCAAGCCCAATTTCAGGCCACCACCACCTCGGCTACCGCCACTGCTGCCAATATCAACATTACTGCTTTCTCTGTTGCCACGCCATTTCATGGATATGCCCTGGGGATTATCGGATTATCGGTGCGAATTGGTAGATGCCGCCATCAGCCATCAGTGAGAGAAACAGGCGCCCGTCTTTGATCATGAAAGAGCGCACATACGGCATGTCTTTGTTGAAGCGATCGAACAGCGAGCCGGGCGGACAAAGGGCAAGAGTGACCGCCATTGGGCCAAATGACAGGCCCGAGGGCGCGTTGTATTGATAGGTGCCGTTCATCCGGTTGCAATCGGCTTGAATGCTGATGTTGCCGTCATCACCGAAATGCAGGGCGTACGTGCTTTGGGCTTCGGGCGTTACAACGGAATCGTCCATGGACTGGATATCGACCAACTGCCAGTGCGTTCCGCTCAGCGGATTTTCATTTACCGGTGGGCTGGAGGCGCAGGCGCCCAGCAGTGATAGTCCTAATAACAGCAACAGCTTTTTCATGGACTGACTCCTTCAACCGTATAGTTGTAATGCCAAGGCTCATCGGGCGCGGTCAGCGGGCCATGAAAGCGGGGGCCGGCTGAATCGATGGCCCGTTTCAGGCGTTCGGCCCAGTCTTGCGCTTTCCAAACCGTTTCGATTTGTTTCGAATCCGCCTCGGCTATCAACTGCATCTTATCATTCTGGATTTGAAAGTCGATAGCGTGCATGCGGCCATGCAGGGAAAGACCCGGAGTAGCCAAATTTGATTTGGTCTCCGTACGCGTCGTCAGCAACCATGTCTTCAATCCTTGCGTTGCAATAAGCTTTTCGGATTCATCTGTGAACCATGCGCTTTTTTCAAACTGACGCCAGAGTTGCGAAGCGGCCAGAGCCACCGAAGCATTGCTGTTCCAGTGGGCAATTTGGGTATCGAGGCTGCGCACCTTTGGATTGAAATACAGACGGTATCCGGGGTTGGCTGCCCGGAATGTTGCATTGACACGTTCGATATCTGCGAGCAATTCGGCCTGTGCCGGCGAGCCTTCGAATGCCTTTATTTCCGCGTCCGACCAACTCCACCGCGATTCAAGATGCGAGCCCGCATGCAAATAGCCTTGTGCTGCCAGTAATTTACGATCGGGATCGGGAATCAGCAGTAAAGCCTGCCGGGCTTTTTCGGGCAACAGCGAATCCAGCTGAGATTGCAAGGCAATTGGCATGCCGGCAGCAGAAACGCTGCAGCTAAACCAACTCGTGGCAACGAAAATCAGCTTTATCCAATGGCAGTGTATTTTCTTCATGGAGGAAAGTATTCAGGTGTTGGTGTCGAATTGCAATCGGGCCAGATCGGCATATAAGCCGTTTTCCGCCATCAGGCTTTGATGGGTTCCGGTGGCAATCAATCGGCCCTTGTCCATAACCACAATGCGGTCGGCTTTAAGTACCGTGGCCAGGCGATGGGCAATAACCAAGGTGGTACGGCCTTGCATCAGGTGTTCCAACGCAAGCTGCACCGCACGTTCGGATTGCGCGTCCAATGCGCTGGTGGCTTCGTCCAACAAAAGGATCGGTGCGTTTTTCAGCAGAGCGCGGGCAATCACGATACGTTGCTGCTGGCCGCCGGAAAGTCGGGCGCCGTGTTCACCCAATGCGCTGTCCAGGCCGTCGGGCAGCTCTTGGATGAAATCCCAGGCTTCAGCGGCCTTGCAGGCATTGATGATGGCGT
>JAHEBG010000055.1 GCA_024642445.1 Gammaproteobacteria bacterium
ACAGAGCCTGTGCTTGGAACTGCACTGGCCCGAGCCGTCAGATCTGGATGCGTTATGGCAGGCGCCGGTGAATGCAGCCGGATTCCGTCTTCAGTTCAAGGATCAGAGCGCTTTGCTGGATCGCAAGCATTATGAGGTGCGCATTGCCGAATCCGGAATCATCGCCACCCGCAGGCATAACTGGCACGATTTATTCAACGCTTTCGTCTGGCAGAACACCCCGAAGATAAAGTGCGCGTTGAACCGGCAACAGGTGGCTGAAATTGCGTCGGTGGGAACACGGCAACGTACGCGGTTCCAGTCGGCCATGACCCATTTCGATGAAGCCGGCGCGGTGTTGCGTTTGCATGATGGCCTTATGCAGGCGGCATGGGATGAGCACGACTGGCCGACGTTTTTCCGGCATTGGCCTCGAGCGGCTGAGCGCGGTGCAATTCAGCTCTGGTTGTTCGGCCATTCCATTTACGAGCATGCCTTGAATCCGGATATCGCGCTGGTTGCAAAGGCCGTTGTCATCCGCGAGGGCAATGCAATGACTACAGAAGCCATGGATGCCTGTATCGCCGACTGGATTGATCGACACGTTTGTATGCAGGATCCGCAGGCCTTGCGTCCGATACCGCTCAGCGGCATTCCGGGATGGCATCCTTGGCATGAGCAGGACGATTTTTTCGAAAGGGTGCCCTGTTTCCGGCCGAAACGGCCAGGAAAAGTGTACCCAAGCCCAATGCAACTTGCGGATTCGCTTGCTGTTCGCTGACGGCGACCCGTAAAATGCGGTATGCGTCTGACTCTTTCCTTTCTGATGGGCATCGGCTTGTGTGCCACATCGGCACAGGCAGCGGAGTTGTTGCCAGTCAAGATCAACGGTGTCGATGAAACACTGGAGGCTTACATCCGCTCGGCCGTGGATTTGCCCGGCGCCAAGGATAGTCAAACTGCTGTGACGGTTTCTGAGGGCCGTCTGGGCTACTACGTGACCAATCTGAATACCTTGGTTGAAGACAGTCTGGAGCCTCTGGGCTATTACCATGCAAAATCGAACAGTACGCTGGTTCGAAACGGCGATTCGGTGCAGATCACATTGTCCATCGAACTCGGCGCACCGGTCACGGTACGCAACAGCAACGTCAACGTTTCCGGCGACGCCGCCAAAGACCGTTTCATCGGGTTCTGGTTGGAAGCGTTTGAGCCGCAACCGAAACAGGTTTTTCATCACGGTATTTACGAAGACAACAAAGCCCAAATCGAACAGGCCTTGCTGGATCGTGGTTATTTCGACCAAGGCCTCTCTGCACATACGGTTCAAATTACGCGTGCAGAGCACAGTGCCGACATCGATCTATCCTGGGACAGTGGCATCCGATACCGTTATGGCGAGGTGGAGTTTACCGGACACTCCTTCAAGCCGGATTTATTCAATAAGTTGATTAACTTCAAGCAGGGTCAGGTGTATTCACAGCCGCAAATCAACCGCCTGCAGGAATCATTGAGCAAATTGGATTATTTCAGCTCGATCGAAATTGTTCCCGATCTTGCCAATAAGCACGAGGGCGAGGTTCCGATAACCGTAAGCTTGGTGCAAGGCAAACGCAGCACTCAGCACGCCAGCCTGCGCTTCGGCAGTGAAACCGGCCTGGGTGCCGAATACGGCGTGGAACGACGCTGGATCAACAGCAGTGGCCACAAACTGGATTTCAATGTGGCCTGGGCACAATACGAACAGAGTTTTACCGCGCTGTACCGTATTCCGGCATTTGAATGGCTCGACGGTTGGTACGGGTTCGGCATTGTAGCCCGTAATGAAGAATACGATACCTCGAACAGCCGCTATATTGAGCTCAGCGCAAACCGCAGCGGTGAATACCGCAATTGGGAGCTGTTGGCCAGCATCAATGTCCGACGTGAACGTTTCGATGAGTTCATTCCCGACATCAACCAAAACGTACCGTTTAATTTGTACACATCGGTGGTCTATCCGGAATTCAATGCAGTCTGGCGCAAAAGCAACGACCTGTATTATCCCACCTCCGGTAGCGCTTGGTACTACCAAGCCCGTACCGGGTATGAGTTTGAAAAATCCAATGCGCCGTTTGCTCAAGTCACTGTCAAAAACAAGCGCATCATCGGATTAAACGACGATAACCGACTGTTGCTGCGCGCCGAGGCTGGCGCCATATGGACCAACGATTACGGCTTCTTTCCACCCTCGCTGCGTTTCTATGCCGGCGGTGATCAAAGCGTGCGTGGCTACGGCTACAAGGAAATCGGCGAGTACATTGGCAAGCTCAATTACGGCGGCCGTTATCTGCTGGTGGGCAGTGTCGAATACGAGCACCGCTTAAACAAGGAATGGGCGGTAGCCAGCTTTGTGGATGTCGGTGATGCCTTCGAGCGCAACCCTTCGGCCAACTTCGGTGCCGGTGTCGGTGCCCGTTGGCGCTCGCCCATTGGCCCCGTGCGGGTTGATCTGGCCTATGGCTTTAATGGCCCTACGCCCGGCATTGGCTTGCATTTTGCTATTGGATCGGATCTGTGAAGCACCGGAAGAAAATCCTGACAGTGGTAGCAGCACTGATTGTGGTGCTGGGCATTGCTGTATTTTCAGTATGGTTGACGCGCACCGATGCCGGCCGGGATTTCGCACTGGCTCGCGTGCAGGGTATGCTGCCAGACAGCGCGCAACTGCGTTGGAAATCGGTTGATGGCCAGCTCTATCAGGGTCTTCAGTTCGAGCGGCTGACGTACACGGATGAGGACCTGCGGATTGAAGCGGCCACGCTGGAGTTCAAAGTATCCTTGGGCCCGTTGTTGTACCGGAAACTCTATCTGAAGCACATCAACGCCACGCATGTGCGCGTTGATCTTCCTAAAGACGATACGCCGTTCGAGTTGCCACGCTGGCCTGAAAGTCTCCCAGCACTGAATCTTCCATTGGCCATTCAGGCACAATCATTTGTGCTGTCGGATATCCAGCTGCTGCGTGCGCATAAACCGATCTATGCATTGGAATCCTTGAAAGGGGGCTTGCGTATTTCTTCCGGCGCATTGCATCTGCATGAAATAAACGCCGAATCCATGGACGGCACACTGCACTTGAACGGCAGTTACCTGCCCGGTAAAAACTATAAAACCCGTTTGTCCGGGTCGGTCAAAATTAAAACTGCAGAGGCCGGTTCGCCTTCGTTATTGCTGAAGGCCGAGGGCGATGCCAAGCAGTTCTTATTGGACCTTGAAGGCGCCATGCCCGAGCCGTTGCGGCTTCGCTGGCAGCTCCGTACCGAAAACAAAAAGCCGTTCTGGTTGTTTACCGGCAGCACCGAGCGTTTCGAGCCGCGTTATCTTGGGATACTCGACAGTCATGCCTATCGTATGCAGTTGGCGGCATCAGGTGACAGTGCCAATGCGCAACTGGTGGGTGAAGTCAGCCGGGATGCGGAAACCGTGGTTATCGAGCCGTCACGCTTCGCTCTGGATGCCGATCGAATCCGGGTTGACGCTCTGTCAGTGGCGTACCGGGGTTCACGCATAACTGCCAGTGGCAGCGTCTCCAGCGGTGAAGTGTTCAGCAGCGATGGATTGGATATCACCGTGCGCGACTTCACCTTGCCAAACGATGGAGCCGAAGGCGCTGTACCGGTGCAGTTGGATGCAACGGCACACTGGTCGGGCCGCATAGACCAATGGCAACTGAAGGCACAAGGCGCATTGCGAAGGGGCGACACCACCGCCCAGTTCGCCATGAACGGCAGTGGTACCGAATCTGAAGTGCTGTTGCCGGTGTTGACCTTGGCTAACAGCAACGGCGGCCTTGATGGTCAGGTTTCGGCGCGCTGGAGTCCAAGCCCTGCATTGGCGTTCAAGGGCGCATTGCAACGTTTTGACCCATCCTTCATCGCTGCAGATTTTCCGGGCTCAATCAGTGCGGATTTGAAGTTTGAACTCAGCCAGAATGCCGAGGCGCAATGGTTGGGCAAAGTGCAGATTCCCAAACTCAGTGGCCAGCTACGGCAGCGGAAGCTGTCCGGTACGGCTGATGTCACATTTGCAGGTTGGGATATCAACGGCAATGCCGATCTAACTATCGGAAACTCAAGCGTTGTGATTAAAGGGCAGGAAAAAGGTGAACTGGCGGTGAATGTTCAACTGCAACCCTTGCTGTTGGACGACATCAATCCATCTTGGCGTGGCCGCATTCAGGGCGCCCTGGATTTGTCAGGTAAGCGCAGCAGCCCCGATTACCGTGTGGATGTGAATGCCAGTGCACTCGATATTCTCGGGTATCGCGCAGCACGTGTTGTAGTCAAAGGCGATAGCACGGCCAATCGTTCAACCGAACTGTTGGCAGAGGATGTTGCTATACAAGGGCAAGCCATAGATCGTGTGCAATTGCAGATAACCGGCCACCCGCGCGATGCCGGATTGCGTTTGCAGGCCAGTGCCGGCGTTTACCGTATTGATGCCGATGGGCGGTTGACATGGCAAAAGGGCAATACGGCATTGGCTGTGCAACAGGCAAGACTGCAAGCGGGCGATTTCGGGGAGTGGGCTCTGCAAACGCCGATGCGCGCGGAATTTTCGGGCAAGCCCTACCGATTCACGCCGTTTTGTATTTTAGGCCAAAGCAGTGGCGCCAATTTGTGCGCAGAAGACGCCGGCACTCTCATCCATCTCACCGGCAATGGCTTTCCGCTGTCATTCCTGGAGCCATGGCTGAACAACGCCGGAAAAGAGTTTACCTACGCGGGCATGGCCAGCTTACGCGCCGATCTTCCGAAAGATTTTACCCTCTCCGGCAGCGGTTATGCGGATCTTTCAATACCGCAGCTGAAAGTCGGTGTGCGATCCAATGCCGACGCCGAAGTTGCCCGTGTTGACGACGTTCAGATACGCGCGAAATGGTTAGGCAAGCGCCTGTCCGGTACAGTATCGGCAAAATTGCCGAAGCAAGGTTCAATTGAAGGTGCGTTGGACACCGGATTTTCCGATGTTGATGCCATCAAAGGTAATCTGAAGCTCGAGGTCTATGAGTTGTCGTGGCTGGAGTTGTTTTCGCTGGATATTGCACAACCGACCGGCCGAATCACCGGGGAGGTGGAATTTTCCGGCAGCCGCAATGCACCGCTGATAAACGGTGCTTACCGCCTGCAGGATTTCAATGTGCAGATTCCGGCCTTGGGTCTTAAGCTCAGTGACGGCCAGATTACCGCAACCAGTCGTGACAATCTGGCGTTATTGGTCAGAGGTTCGATAAAGTCCGGCGAAGGACGGATGAAAGTCACCGGTGTCTGGGATCCTGCCGACCAATTGCCCCAGCCGATTGACTTGCGTTTAACCGGCGACAATGTGGCGCTGGCAGATACCCCCGATATGCAATTGACGGCTAATACCGATTTGCTTCTGGGCTATGCCGGCGGAATTTACAGTCTGGGTGGGAAGGTAGACCTCAGCAGCGGTCGAATCAATCTGGAAGCCTTGGATACACCGGTCAGCATCTCCAATGATGTGGTGGTGCTTGATCCTGTGCCTGAAAAACAGCATCGCGATCTTCTGCGTTTGAGCATTGCCATGAATGTCAGTGTCAATGACGCAGTCAAAGTCAGCGGTTATGGCCTGAACGGCTCGGTGTCGGGCAAAGTGGCAGTCAACAGCCCGTTCAATGCGCCAACCAAACTCACGGGCGCCTTGAATCTCACCGGAAAATATGAAGCCTACGGCCAAGGTCTGGAAATCAAACGCGGCAATCTTATTTACAACAACAGTCTGGTATACGAGCCGCGCTTGGATGTGTTGACCGAGCGTGTCATCGAGAATGAAGGCGTTACCGTAGGGCTTTTGGTAACAGGTTCAGCGGCCAAGCCCAGAACACGGGTCGTAGCAAGCCCTGCGATGTCGGATTCGGATGCCCTATCCTGGTTGTTGTTTGGACGCCCGCTGAATGCCGTCAATCAGAATCAGGCGCAGAGTATCAATGCGCGTTCGATGGCGCTGAATGCTGGCGGCAGCATACTGGTCGGCACCCTTGGTCGGCAAATCGGTTTAGACCAAGCCTCGGTCAGCGGTTCGCGCATACTGGGAGATTCCACGTTGACTTTGGGTAAGCAGCTTTCGCCCAGAATTTTCGTCAGTTATGGTGTGTCATTGCTGGGAATCGGCCAGGTGATTACCTTGAAGTACTTATTGAAAAAGGGTCTCGATATTTCCATTGAATCCGAAAAGTCCGAGCTCCGTGAGCAGAGTTCGGCTGCATTGAACTGGCGCAAATAGCATGGACCACTACGATCGAAGTCTCCGGTTATCGGTGGCACCCATGATGGATTGGACCGACCGGCACTGCCGTTTTTTCCATCGGCTGTTGGCACCAAACGCACGCCTGTATACCGAAATGGTGCATGCCCAAGCGGTGCTGTTCGGCGACCGAGAACGCTTGCTTGGATTCGATGCCCGTGAGCAACCCTTGGCATTGCAGTTGGGCGGAAGCGATCCCGCGCTTCTGGCCGAGGCCTGCCGAATCGCGCAGGATTATGGCTATTCCGAAGTCAATCTCAACGTCGGCTGCCCGTCGGACCGCGTTCAGGCCGGACGATTTGGGGCCTGTTTGATGAAAGAGCCTGCAGTTGTGGCTGACTGTGTCGCAGCGATGCAGGCTGCTGTAGACATTCCAATCACGGTGAAATGCCGTTTGGGAGTGGATGAGCAGGAAGCGTATCCGCGCTTTCTGGCATTCATCGACACGGTTTCGTCCAGTGGATGTCAAGAATTCATGGTGCATGCCCGCAAGGCATGGTTGAGTGGGCTTAGTCCGAAAGAAAACCGCGAAGTGCCGCCATTGCGCTACGACTGGGTCTACCGTTTGAAACAGGAACGGCCCGGATTACGGATTGTACTCAACGGCGGATTGCGGGAAATCGGCCAGTGCCAGGACGCGCTGGATCAAGGTCTTAACGGTGTGATGATCGGGCGTGCTGCCTATCAGGAGCCGTATCGCCTGCATCAGATGCATTCGGTATTGTACGGATCGCCGTTGCAAACCCGTGCCGAGTTACTGCGTGGGATGCAGCCCTATGTGGAGGCACAAAGAGCGCAAGGCATTGCCCTCAAGCACATCAGCAAGTGCCTGCTTGGGCTGTTCCATGCGCAGGCCGGTGGCCGCTTATTCCGCCAGGTGCTCAGTCAGGAAGCGCCGTCGCCTGCTGCCGGCTGGGAAGTTATTGAGCGCGCCTTGGCCTGCACCGAGGCATTGGAGGCGTCATGCTGACCCGTGATCCCGATGCTTTTTTTGCCTATGCCGAAACGCTGCCGTTGAATGCCACAAGCACCTGCGCCAAATCGGCATTTTTAGTCAGTCCGG
>JAHEBG010000056.1 GCA_024642445.1 Gammaproteobacteria bacterium
TGATTTTTGCACGCTTATCCTGGAAACGCTTTTCAAACTCGGCCTTGTGGGCTTCGATTTGTTTTTTGGCATTTTCGATGAAATCAACGGCTTCTTCATCCTTCATGCGAATGTCGAAACGGTCCGACTTCTTCAAACCGGCAAGGTATTCCTTGCTGATTTCGGTTCCTTTCTTCAAGCCGTTCGGACCGCCATTGGCAACGCGGCCGACGATCTGGGAATCCAGACGGCTGTAGATAGCCGCTTCCAGAATGCGGAACTGGTCGTCGAAATCTTTTTTGACGCTTTTAACTTCCGCGTCTTCGATTTGCTTGGCGCGCTTGTCTTTTTCAACGCCGTCACGGGTGAACACTTGCACGTCAATGACCACGCCGTCCATGCCCGGTGGCACACGCAGCGAACTGTCTTTCACATCGGAGGCTTTTTCACCGAAGATGGCACGCAGCAGTTTTTCTTCCGGGGTCAGCTGGCTCTCGCCTTTCGGCGTTACCTTGCCCACCAGAATATCGCCGGCACGGACTTCAGCACCGATATAGACTACGCCCGATTCATCCAAGCGGCTCAGCGCCTGTTCGGAAACGTTCGGAATATCGGCCGAAATCTCTTCCGGCCCCAGCTTGGTATCGCGGGCGGCTACGGTCAATTCTTCAATGTGGATGGTGGTGTAACGGTCTTCTTCAACCACACGCTCGGAAAGCAGAATGGAATCTTCGAAGTTGTAACCGTTCCATGGCATGAACGCCACCAGCATGTTTTGACCCAGCGCCAGTTCACCGATGTCGGTGGACGGACCGTCAGCCAGAACGTCGCCTTTTTCAATGCGATCTCCGATGCTGACCAAAGGCTTCTGGTTGATGCAGGTGTTCTGGTTGGAACGGGTGTATTTCACCAGGTTATAGATATCGACACCGGCATCATCAACACCGATTTCTTTTTCATTGACACGCACCACGATACGGCCGGCGTCGACTTGATCGACCACACCGCCACGCAATGCGTTTACGGTCACACCGGAGTCACGTGCCACGGCGCGTTCAATACCGGTACCAACGAGCGGCTTCTGCGAACGCAGGGTGGGAACGGCCTGGCGCTGCATGTTGGCACCCATCAGTGCGCGGTTGGCGTCGTCGTGCTCGATGAACGGAACCAGCGCGGCAGCCACCGAAACCGACTGCATCGGAGAAACGTCCATGTACTGGATTTCCGAAGGCGGCTTCAGCAGGGTGTCGGCTTGGTAACGGCAGGTAATGTATTCGTTCTTGAATTTGCCTTTGGCATCCAACTCGGCATTGGCCTGGGCAATGGCGTATTCATATTCTTCGATGGCCGACAGGAACTCGACCTTGGTGGTTACCACGCCGTTTTCAACCTTGCGGTACGGGGTTTCCAGGAAGCCGTATTTGTTGGAACGGGCATACACCGCCAACGAATTGATCAGACCGATATTCGGGCCTTCCGGCGTTTCAATGGTACAAACGCGGCCGTAATGGGTCGGGTGCACGTCGCGCACTTCGAAGCCAGCGCGTTCGCGGGTCAGACCGCCCGGGCCCAAGGCCGATACACGGCGCTTGTGGGTCACTTCCGACAGCGGGTTATTCTGATCCATAAACTGCGACAGCTGCGAGGAACCGAAGAATTCCTTCAATGCCGCCGCTACCGGCTTGGCATTGATCAGCTCCTGCGGCGATAAATCATCGGCTTCTGCCATCGACAGACGCTCTTTGACCGCACGCTCGACGCGCACCAGGCCAACACGGAACACGTTTTCGGCCATTTCACCGACCGAACGGACTCGGCGGTTGCCGAGGTGATCGATATCATCGGTGACACCACGGCCGTTACGGATTTCACACAGGGTGTGGATGACTTCCAGGATGTCCGAGGTGTTGCCATAGGTTTCAACCAGTGCTTTGGCAGTATCGTCGTTACGTTCGCTGAAGTACTGGTAATCGTACAGAACTTCGGCGCCGGTAACGTCTTTACGACCCACACGGCGATTGAACTTCATCCGGCCAACCGAAGACAGGTCGTAACGCTCGAAGGTGAAGAACAGGTTGTAGAACAGATTCTGCGCTGCGTCTTTGGTGGGCGGCTCGCCCGGACGCATCATGCGGTAGATTTCAACCAAGGCTTCCAACTGGGTTTTCGACGGATCGATGCGCAGGGTGTTCGAAATGAACGGACCACGATCGAGATCGTTGACCCACAAGGTGCCAATGGTAACGACATCGTGCTTGCGCAACAGTGCCAGTTTGGCTTCATCCAGTTCGTCGTTGGCGGTGGCAATCAATTCGCCGGTGGCCGGGTCGATGACATCGTGCGACAGGATGCGGCCGACCAAGTATTCGTCTGGCACTTCCAAGGTAGCAATGTTCTTCTTTTCCAGCTCTTTGACGTGACGCGCGGTAATACGCTTGCCGGCTTCAACCGCCACTTCGCCCTTAACAATCAAGTCGAAGTTCAGGGTTTCGCCACGCAGGCGTTCGGCCACCAGCTCCAGCTCTACGCTGTCAGGCTTTGAAATATGGAAGGTGTTGATTTCGAAGAAATGGTTCAGGATCTGCTCGTTGTTGTAACCCAAAGCACGCAGCAGGATGGTTACCGGCAACTTACGACGGCGATCGATACGAGTGAACACACAATCTTTAGCATCGAATTCGAAATCGAGCCATGAGCCGCGGTAAGGAATGACGCGGGCCGAATGCAGCAGCTTGCCCGAGCTGTGGGTTTTGCCACGGTCGTGGTCGAAGAACACGCCCGGGCTGCGGTGCAGCTGGGAAACGATGACCCGCTCGGTACCGTTGATGATAAAGGTGGCGTTGCCGGTCATGAGCGGAAGATCGCCCATGAACACTTCCTGTTCCTTCACATACTTGACGGCTTTGTTCGAAGACTCGCGGTCGTAAATGACCAGGCGGACTTTAACGCGCAATGGCGCGCCATAGGTCTGGCCGCGCGAGCGGCATTCGCGTTCGTCGAATACCGGCTCGCCAAGGGTGTAACTGACATATTCCAGTGCGGCATTGCCGGAAAAACTGACGATTGGAAATACCGACTTCAAAGCGGCATGCAATCCGCGGTCATCATGACCATCGGATTTTGAGGAATCCTGCAGGAATTCCTTGTACGAATCCATTTGGATTGCCAGCAGATACGGCACGTCCAGGACCGGACGGTTTTTACCGAAGTCTTTACGGATGCGCTTTTTCTCAGTCAGAGAATAGGTCATATGGGCTACCACCTTTGTCAGTGCCAACGGGTTGGCGGGTTTACAACGGAATGTTTTGCTAAAGGGCCTGCAAGGCGCCTTAGCGGAACACTCCGACTATCGGAAAAAAACAGGGAGAGGCCGGGGGTTTACACCCCCAGCCTTTCCTGTGCTATTGCAAGTCAGCAGCGGCAAGAGCCGATTACTTGACTTCAACAGTGGCGCCAGCTGCTTCCAGTTCTTTCTTGAACTTGTCGGCATCGGCCTTGGACACGCCTTCCTTAACGGTTTGCGGTGCACCTTCGACCAAGTCTTTTGCTTCTTTCAAACCGAGGCCGGTAATGGCGCGGACGGCTTTAATGGCTTCGACTTTCTTTTCGCCTGCGGCTTTCAGAACAACCGTGAATTCGGTTTGCTCTTCTTCTGCAGCGGCGGCAGCGGCCGGACCAGCAGCAGCCACTGGGGCAGCGGCAGAAACGCCGAATTTTTCTTCGATGGCGCGTACAAGCTCCATCACTTCCATCAAGGACTTGCTGGCAATCGCTTCAACGATTTGATCATTGGAAAGGGACATTGTGTTTACCTCTAAATTAATTTACTGGATTGTTTGGGAATGCATCGTGGTGCTGATGTCATCACGCTTCGACGGGTGCGGCTTCAACTTCGGCTGCGGTTTCACCGCCACCTTGTTTGTCGGCCACTGCTTTAACCGCACGGGCGAACATAGCCGCCGGTTCGGAAAGAGCGCGTGCCAGCATGGACAATGCTTGATCGCGAGTTGGCAGCGAAGCCAGCACATCAATGTGCGCAGCCGGGTATAACTTGCCGCCAATGGACACGACTTTTGCTATCAGCTTGTCGTTTATTTTTACAAAATCCTTGATCAGACGACTGGCAGCACCAGGGTCTTCCATCGAGAACGCATAAAGCAATGGACCGGTCAGAGAATCTTTTACATTCTCGAATTCGGTACCACTGACAGCACGCTCGGCCAATGTGTTCTTGACAACTTTCAAGTACACGCCGGTTTCGCGAGCTTTCTTGCGCATGGCAGTCATTTGACTAACCGTAACGCCTGCGTACTCAGCTGCAACCAAGGATTGAGCTTTCGATGCAACGTCTGCTATTTCAGCAACAACTTCGTGCTTTTGTGACAGATTGAGAGCCATAATTACTCCTTCAGTTTAAATCCACTTCCAGCTCCTGCCGGTTGTGGTCCTAGGCGGCATCTATCCATCGATACCGGGGACGGGTGTCCCAGTGGTGGCCGTTCCAGATAAACCAGGTTTCGGCACCATCTACGCAGGCCTGGGGTTACCCCCGATTAAACGCATCCGCTTCCATCACATCGAATCCTTGCCAATCCAGCATCCCTGCCCGACTGTGATGTGCGCAATACGTACCTACGGTCTTTGATGGCTTACCGCCCTTACGGACGGCTTGCCTTCAAAATCAAAACAGTCGGGGCGACACTCCCGACCGCGTTTACTGCTTACTTGAGGGTCAGCGAGGACGGGTCGATGACAACACCGACGCCCATGGTGGAGCTCAAGGAGATCTTCTGCAGGTACTGGCCTTTCGACGAGGCCGGCTTGGCCTTGATCAGATCCTGCAACAGTGCGTTCAAATTGCCGCTCAAAGCATCGATGGCAAAGCTGGCTTTGCCGATGGTGCAGTGAATGATGCCGGCTTTGTCGGTACGGTAGCGAACCTGACCGGCCTTGGCATTGCGAACGGCTTCCGCCGGGTTTGGCGAAACCGTACCCACTTTCGGGTTCGGCATCAGGCCACGAGGACCCAGCACCTGGCCGAGCTTACCGACAACGCGCATGGCGTCCGGGGTTGCAATGACGACATCGTAGTTCAGATCGCCAGCCAACATCTTGTCGGCCAGATCGTCCATACCCACAACTTCAGCACCGGCTGCCAATGCTTCGTCGGCTTTGGCGCCTGCCGGGCAGAACACGGCAACACGTACCGACTTGCCGGTACCGGCTGGAAGTACGGTTGCGCCGCGCACCTGCTGATCGGACTTCTTGGCGTCAACGCCCAGACGAACGGCAACATCGATGGACTCGACGAATTTGGCATTGGCATTGGCTTGCAACAGCTTCAATGCGTCTTCCAGGGGATAGGCCTTGCCGGCAACAACGGTTGCTTGCAGTGCTTTGTAACGTTTGGTCAATTTTGCCATGTCTTAGCCCTCCACCACGAGACCCATGCTGCGCGCACTGCCAGCAATGGTACGCACGGCGGCGTCCATCGAAGCGGCGGTCAGATCGGGTTCTTTGGCTTTAACGATATCTTCCAGTTGCTTACGGGTCACTTTGCCCACTTTTTCGGTGTTCGGACGCTTGGATCCGGAAGTGATGCCCACAGCTTTCTTCAACAGAACCGAAGCGGGTGTGCTTTTGGTCACGAAGGTGAAAGTACGGTCGGAATAGGCCGTGATGATGACCGGTGTCGGCAGACCCGGCTCCAGCTTGGACGTGGCGGCATTGAATGCTTTACAGAATTCCATGATGTTCAGACCGCGCTGGCCCAATGCAGGACCCACCGGCGGACTGGGATTTGCTTGCCCGGCTTTCACCTGCAGCTTGATGTAACCTACGACTTTTTTAGCCATTGTAATTTACTCCTGGAGTTCAAACGTCTGCCCGTCTTTCGATGGCGGGACTCCTCCTTAGTTTATAAACGGTGCGTCGAAACACACCGACCTTTAGGCCTTCTCCACCTGACCGAACTCGAGCTCGACAGGCGTAGAACGACCGAAAATCATCACCGCAACGCGCAAGCGGCTTTTCTCGTAATTGATTTCTTCGACCGTACCGTTGAAATCATTGAAAGGACCTTCGACCACGCGGACCAGCTGTCCCGGTTCAAACAGCACTTTCGGACGCGGCTTATCGACACCGTCCTGCACACGCTGCAAAATGACATCGGCCTCTGAATCCTTGATCGGCAGCGGACGCTCACGGGTTCCGCCGATGAAGCCCAGAACTTTAGGCGTTTCCTTGATGAGGTGCCAGCTTTCGTTGTCAATCAACGGAACCGTGCCCTCGCCATTGGTTTCAATCTGCACCAGCACATAGCCCGGGAAGAACTTGCGATCGGATTTACGCTTTTGGCCAGCGCGCATCTCGATCACTTCTTCGGTAGGAACCAGAACCTGGCCGAACTTGTCCTGCATGCCAGCGCGCTCGATACGGGACAGCAGGCTGCGTTGAACCTGATGCTCAAATCCCGAATAGGCGTGTACCACATACCAACGCTTGCTCACAGAGAACTCCTTAACTGCCCAACAGCAATTTGATCAACCAGGAAATGACGAAGTCAAATCCCGCCAGTATCAGGCTGATGATGACGACCACCACCAGAACCATGCCGGTAATCTTGTATGACTCTTCACGGGTTGGCCATACCACTTTGCGCAATTCGAACATCGAGTCCGAAAAGAACTTGCGCGCTTGCAGGCCTTTAGCCGTGAAGCCGAACACCACCAACGCCAGGCCGAAGGACAAAGCCACCAACAAGCCACGGATTGGACCAGGCCATTCCGGCATCATGTAGAACACCGCTACACCAGCCGCAGCAACCAACAATGCCAGCGCGTACTTGAGATAATCCAGTACGCTGGTGCCTTCCCGATTTTCAACTTTAGTATTCATTCGTACTCGTTCTGTTCCGCCGTCAGTGGCACGCCAGGAGGGACTCGAACCCCCAACCTGCGGTTTTGGAGACCGCTGCTCTGCCAATTGAGCTACTGGCGTACATGTTTTTTAACGGGCGATGGCGGACCGTTTCCGGTCCGCCATTTCGGGTTGTGCCAACGCGCTTTCACGCGTCAGCGACGTTGTTACTTGATGACCTTCGCCACCACGCCGGCGCCGACGGTGCGGCCGCCTTCACGGATAGCAAAACGCAGACCTTCGGTCATCGCGATCGGGGCGATCAGGCTCACCACCATCTTCACGTTG
>JAHEBG010000057.1 GCA_024642445.1 Gammaproteobacteria bacterium
CCAGCCCGTGATTTCCCTAAACCCCAGCCCATCGGCTGGGGTTTTTTATTGGGAAATCACGGGCTGGGCCGTGCTGGAGTGCTGGAATTACACAGCAGTAAGGAGGTAATTTTAAGTGCGCTTATCGCCGGTTTGGCTTGCGTAAAAGCATTAATTTGCTATAATACGGCAGATTATTTTGGGCCGTACTTTGACGGTTTCGGTTGACGGATTATGGGGAATCATTTTCTCGTTCAACGAAGCAAGAATGTTCGCTTATTCGCCGCGCAATTGGCGTCAGCGGGCTTGTTTGGCGCAATTTGGTTGTTGTTTGGCGGTTATGTGCAGGCTCTGGCCTTTGCCTTATCCGCCTTGTCGGTAGCCTTAGGCGGATGGGTGCAGTCTCTTCTGGCCTTTTCCGGTGGTGTACAGCCGGCTGCTGTATGGTTCGGCAGATTTGTAGTTGCACTGTTGTTGAAGTGGCTGGTGGTATTCGTGCTGCTGATGGTGTTCATGAAATGGCTGGCCAAAGCGCCGTTTGCGGCGATTGTTGGCTTCGGCGTTTCCCTGTTGGTAATCCAATTGTTTAATTTTTTCGATGCAAAGGTGACACGTGGCCGCTGAAGAAGCAACCGGAACACAAACAGAATACATCCAACACCATTTGCATCATTTGCAGTGGCATGTCGGCGACAGCAAGTTCATGACCATCAATATCGACAGTGTTTTCTTCCTGTTGTTGATGTGCGCCCTGTTCATTGGCGTGTTCCTGTACGTTTCTCGCCGAGCCACCTCGGGCGTTCCCGGAAAGTTGCAGTGCGCGCTTGAAATGGTCGTTACCGGAATCGATGGTCTGGTGCGAGAAACCTTCCATGGCCAAAGCAAATTCATCGCACCACTCGCGGTAACCATTTTCTGTCTGGTGTTCCTGATGAACTTCATGGACATGGTGCCGGTGGATCTTCTGCCTTGGGCGGCACACGAGGCGGGTGTCAAATACCTGCGCGTTGTCCCTACTGCTGACCTTAACACCACGCTCGGCATGGCCTTGGGCGTATTTCTGCTGATTCACTATTTCGGCATCAAGCACAAAGGCATTGGTCTGTTCGTGAAAGAGGCATTCACCGCCCCGTTCCATGCCGAAAGCCCGTTGATGGCCGTGTTGTTGGCGCCCGCCAATCTGTTGCTGCGTTTGATTGAGGAGCTGGTACGTCCGGTGTCCTTGAGCCTTCGACTGTTCGGCAACATGTATGCCGGTGAATTGATCTTCATCCTGATCGCGGTCATGACCCTGGGTTCATCGCTGGATGCAGTGTCGACCTACGCGATGATTCCGGTGCAGTTCATTTCCGGTTTCATCTGGACCGCGTTCCACGTGCTGGTTATCACCCTGCAGGCCTTCATCTTCATGATGCTGACCGTGGTGTACCTGAGTATGGCCGCCGAAAAGCATTAACGCATCACCGTTTCAATTTTTCACCCTTAACCGATTCACCACCTTTAACTGTTATACACGGAGAGCAACATGGAAAACATCAATCTTATCGCTGACGTAATGGGCATGACCGTCATTGCTGCGGCCCTCTTGATCGGCTTCGGCGCCCTCGGTACCGCCATCGGCTTCGCCATTCTCGGCGGCAAATTCCTGGAAGGCGCTTCGCGTCAGCCGGAACTGACCCCAATGCTGCAAACCAAATTGTTCATCGTTGCCGGCCTGCTCGACGCCATTCCGATGATCGGCGTTGCTATCGCCCTGTTGTTGATTTTCGCCAACCCATTCCTCGGCACGCTCGCTGGTTAATTTCACCAACGCGCCATAGCGGGCGGCATCCGCCGCCTGCCATCAGGAGTAGATTATGGATATCAATTTAACGCTCATCATCCAAAGCCTTGCGTTTTTTGCAGTGGCCTGGGTAGTCATGAAGTTCGGCTGGCCGAACATCATGGCGGCGATCGAAGAGCGTCAGGCTAAAATTGCCGAAGGTCTGGCTGCTGCCGACCGTAGCAAAAAAGATCTGGCGAGCGCCGAAGAAAAAGTCAATGAAGTGCTGCGTGAAGCCCGTGCCAAGGCCAATGAAATCATTGCCCAGGCCGAAGCGCGCCGTCTGCAGATTATTGATGCCGCCAAAGATGAGGCTGTGGCCGAATCCCAGCGCGTCAAGGCATCGGCCCTCGGTGAAATCGAGCAGTCGGCCAATAAGGCCCGTGAAGAGCTGCGCAAGCAGGTTTCTTCCCTGGCCATGGCAGGCGCTGAAAAGCTGATCCGCCGCGAGATCGACGAAGCTGCCCACAAGGCGATGCTCGACGAACTGGCATCGGAGATCTGAGGCAGACATGAGCCAATCAACCACGCTAGCCCGTCCGTATGCCCGTGCCCTGTTTCTGCTGGCTAAACAGGAAGGCGCATTGAATGCGTATTCCTCGCAGCTGGCGTTTTCCGCGCAGGCAGCGGCAATGCCCAATGTTGCCGGCCTTCTTGGCGATCCCCGAATCGGGGCTGAGGCCTTGTTAGATCTGCTCAGCCATCCCGAAAGCAGCGATGCGATGCGCCGTTTCCTTGCCGTGTTGGCAGAAAACGGGCGTTTGTCCTTGCTGCCGGAGATTCTGGCATTGTTCGAGGCCTTGCGTGCGGAAAGCGAGCATGTGGTGAAGGCGCGTATCACCTCGGCTGCGCCATTATCGGCGGAATCATTGAACTCGCTCACCGAGGCGCTGAAGAAGCGGTTCGGCAGCGATGTTGATGTTCAGACTGCCGTTGATGCCGCGCTGATCGGTGGCGCCATCATCGATGCCGGTGATGTCGTAATCGACGGTTCGGTTCGCAACAAGCTGTCCCGCCTGAATGCAAGCCTTGTCAATTAATTTTAATTAACCGCTGGCTACGGCCAGAAACTTAGGAATTCCAATGAAGACGCTCAATCCGTCCGAAATCAGTGAACTGATCAAGAGTCGTATCGACAAAGTAAACCTGGCCTCCGAAGCCCGTAACGAAGGTACCGTGACCTCCGTGTCCGACGGCATCGTGCGCATCCACGGCCTGGCCGATGTCATGCAGGGTGAAATGATCGAACTGCCGAACAACACGTTCGCTTTGGCCTTGAACCTGGAGCGCGACTCAGTCGGCGCCGTGGTGCTGGGTGATTATGAAAACCTTCTTGAAGGCGACGTGGCCAAAACCACCGGCCGTATTCTTGAAGTGCCGGTGGGTCCCGAGTTGCTTGGCCGCGTGGTCAATGCCCTGGGTGAGCCCATCGACGGCAAAGGCCCGATTGCTTCGAGCCTGACCGCGCCGGTAGAAAAAGTTGCACCGGGCGTGATCTGGCGTAAGTCGGTTTCGCAGCCGGTACAAACCGGTTACAAATCGGTCGATGCCATGATTCCTGTTGGCCGCGGCCAGCGCGAACTGGTCATTGGCGACCGTCAGACCGGTAAGACCGCTCTGGCCATCGATGCCATCATCAACCAGAAAGACTCCGGCGTGAAGTGCATTTACGTCGCTATCGGCCAGAAAGCCAGCTCGGTAGCCAACGTGGTGCGCCGTCTGGAAGAAAACGGCGCATTGGCCCACACCATCGTGGTTGCCGCTACCGCCTCTGAATCGGCTGCCATGCAGTACATTTCGGCATACTCCGGCTGCACCATGGGCGAATACTTCCGTGATCGCGGCGAAGACGCCTTGATTGTGTACGATGATCTGTCCAAGCAGGCCGTGGCCTATCGCCAGATTTCGCTGCTGCTGCGCCGTCCGCCGGGCCGTGAAGCCTATCCGGGCGACGTGTTCTATTTGCACTCCCGTTTGCTGGAACGTGCAGCACGCGTTAATGAAGAGTACGTGGAAAAATTCACCAACGGTGCAGTGAAAGGCAAAACCGGTTCCTTAACCGCCTTGCCGATCATCGAAACCCAAGCCGGCGACGTTTCCGCATTCGTGCCGACCAACGTGATTTCGATCACCGACGGCCAGATCTTCCTGGAAACCGATCTGTTCAACGCCGGTATCCGTCCGGCCGTCAACGCCGGTATTTCGGTGTCGCGTGTGGGCGGTTCCGCCCAGACCAACATCATGAAGAAACTGTCCGGCGGCATCCGTATCTCGTTGGCGCAGTACCGTGAGCTGGCGGCCTTCGCACAGTTCGCCTCCGATTTGGACGAAGCGACCCGTAAGCAGCTGGAGCGCGGTCAGCGCGTTACCGAACTGATGAAGCAGAAGCAATACGCCCCGATGTCGATTGCACAGATGGCCATTTCCATCTATGCCGCCAACGAAGGCTATCTGGATGATATCGCCATGCCGAAAATCCTGCCGTTCGAAGCCGGTCTGCATGCACATCTGGCCAACAACTACGGTGCTTTGGAAAAGAACATCGTGACCACCGGCGCCTGGGACAAGGAAATTGAAGCGCAGTTCAAGCAAATCATTTCCGAATTCAAGACCACCGGCAGCTGGTAACGTGACCGGGCGCCACGCGGCGCCCGCAACCCCATAGCGATAGCGAGAAAACAATGGCAGGCGGCAGAGAAATTAAAACCAAAATCAAGAGCGTGCAGAACACCCGCAAGGTGACACGCGCTCTGGAAATGGTCTCGGCTTCGAAAATCCGTAAAGCACAGGAAAGCATGAAGGCTTCGCGCCCGTATGCCCGCCTGATGACCCAGATTATCGGTCATATTGCGAAAGCGAACGCCGAATACACGCATCCGTTCATGGTCAAGCATGAAGAAGTGAAGCGCGTCAGTTACATCATCATCTCCTCCGATCGCGGCCTGTGTGGTGGTTTGAACAGCCAGATGTTCCGTCGCGTATTGGCCGATATGAAGGCATGGAAAGACAAAGGCGTCGATATCAATGTGGTCTGTGTCGGCCAGAAAGCCGCCACTTTCTTCCGCCGCATCAATGTCACCATGACCGGCCACGTAACCCATTTGGGTGAAAAGCCGAAGCTGGAGCAGTTGATCGGTGTGGTCAAGGTGGTACTGGACAACTTCAGCGCCGGTGAAACCCAGCGTGTATTCCTGTGCTATAACGACTTCATCAACACCATGACCCAGAAGCCGTGCCAGGACATGCTGTTGCCATTGCCGCCAAGCGAAAGCCTGGATGCCAAGCACAGCTGGGATTACATCTATGAGCCGAGCCCGGAAGTTGTGCTCGACCATGTCATGACCCGTTACATCGAGTCGCTGGTTTACCAAGCGGTATTGGAAAACCTGGCGTCCGAGCACGCTGCACGAATGGTGGCTATGAAGTCGGCATCCGATAATGCCAATAAACTGATCGATACGTTGAATCTGATTTACAACAAGGCGCGTCAAGCGGCGATTACCCAGGAAATCTCGGAAATCGTCGGCGGCGCCGCCGCGGTTTGATGACAACAGCACGACACTTACGAATCACAGAATTTTTTTGAGGAAATCCTTATGAGCCAGGGCAAAATTGTACAAATCATCGGCGCGGTGGTGGACGTCGAGTTCAACCGTAACGAAGTGCCGAAAGTGTACGACGCATTGAAGGTTGAAAATACCGAAATCACGCTGGAAGTTCAGCAGCAGCTCGGCGACGGCATCGTCCGTTGCATCGCGCTCGGCTCCACCGACGGCTTGAAACGCAACCTGATTGCGGTCAATACCGGCCATGCCATTTCGGTTCCGGTCGGAACCGGCACCCTCGGCCGCATCATGGACGTGCTGGGCAGCCCGATCGACGAAGCCGGCCCGGTGCAAGCCAAAGACCATTGGGAAATCCACCGCAGTGCGCCTACCTATGAAGAGCAAAGCTCGGCCAACGAACTGCTGGAAACCGGCATCAAGGTGATCGACCTGATGTGCCCGTTCGCCAAGGGCGGTAAAGTCGGCCTGTTCGGCGGTGCCGGCGTCGGCAAGACCGTGAATATGATGGAATTGATCAACAACATCGCGAAGGCCCACGAAGGCCTTTCGGTGTTCGCCGGTGTGGGTGAGCGTACCCGTGAAGGCAACGACTTCTACCACGAAATGAAAGATTCCAACGTGCTCGACAAAGTGGCCATGGTGTACGGCCAGATGAATGAGCCGCCGGGCAACCGTCTGCGCGTGGCGCTGACCGGTCTGACCATGGCCGAATATTTCCGTGACGAAAAAGATCCGGCCACTGGCAAAGGCCGTGACGTGTTGTTCTTCGTCGACAACATCTACCGTTATACCCTTGCCGGTACCGAAGTGTCCGCGCTGCTTGGCCGTATGCCATCGGCTGTGGGTTACCAGCCTACCCTTGCCGAGGAAATGGGCGTACTGCAGGAACGCATTACCTCGACCAAAACCGGTTCGATTACATCCATCCAGGCCGTGTACGTGCCTGCCGATGACTTGACCGATCCGTCGCCGGCAACCACCTTCGCCCACTTGGACGCCACCGTGGTGCTGAGCCGTAACATCGCTTCGCTGGGTATTTACCCGGCGGTTGATCCGCTGGACTCCACCTCGCGCCAGCTGGACCCGAACGTGATCGGCAACGAGCACTACGATACCGCCCGCCGCGTGCAGTCGACCTTGCAGAAATACAAAGAACTCAAAGACATCATCGCCATTCTGGGTATGGATGAGCTTTCCGAAGAAGACAAGCAGGCCGTGTCCCGTGCCCGTAAAATCGAGCGTTTCTTCTCGCAGCCGTTCCATGTGGCGGAAGTCTTTACCGGTTCGCCGGGCAAGTACGTAACCCTTAAGGAAACCATCCGTGGCTTCAAGATGATTTGTGACGGCGAATGCGATCACTTGCCGGAACAGGCGTTCTATATGGTTGGCGGCATCGATGAAGCCATTGAGAAAGCCAATAAAATGGCAGAGAAAGCCTAAGTCAACGTGTGGCGGGCTTCGGTTCGCCTAACGGTTCAACGTAAAGAGAATCCTTATGACATCTACAATCCGTTGTGACATCGTCAGTGCCGAGCAGGAGCTTTTCAGCGACGCCGTGCAGATGGTGGTTGTTACCGGTGAAATGGGCGAGCTGGGTATCGCGCCCAAACATGCGCCGCTGATTACCCGCATCAAGCCGGGCTATGTGCGCGTGACCATGGCCGATGGCGAGCATCTCGAGTTTTACGTTTCCGGCGGCATCCTGGAAGTGCAGCCGCAGTTGGT
>JAHEBG010000058.1 GCA_024642445.1 Gammaproteobacteria bacterium
CCGTTCTAGCCACAGCATCGATATACCGTCATGCAGTAGGGCATGCAACGGGGCAATGCCTTCACCAACCAGCACAATATCGTTATCAGGCGCCGAGCCGATGCGCATTTCAGGTCTGTCAACGGCCGTATTGGGTTTACCCTGAATGTGCAATTGCCGGTACATGCGCGTCCTTTTTTTGAAAATTTACCACATCCGGCAACACAAGCCGAGCAAATCGTTGTATTTTTTACTCACCCAAGACAGATGAGATAGCCATGTCCACCATCGATATCAACGCAGCCACGGTCTGGAAATGGACAAGGCGAAAAAGAAAGTACAACGGGTGGCCGATCACATTGCAGAGCGCTTCGGGGTGGACTGCACGTGGCAGGGCAATATGCTCAACTTCAGCCGATCAGGCGTTGATGGGCATATCAAGGTCAATGCCAAGTCCATTCATGTCTTCGCCGAGCTCGGCTTTTTCCTGATGGCGCTGCGTTCGCCGATCGAATCCGAAATCGAACGCTATCTGGATGAAGAGTTCAATTAAACGGCGGCTTGAACGGCTCCGCTTGACCTGCAAAAAGCCGCGTTGAGATGACCGACTCCTGACGGTGGATGGCATTCAAAAACGATTTTGCACCGCCAAGATGGTTGAACGCGCGGAAGCCGCGCTCAAGAAAACTCTGCAGATGTTGCAAGCCAAGGATGCGTGCTGGCAACCGTGATGCCGACAATAGCCGCGATATGCCATGCTTCTTCACCACGGCATCCAACCGACTACCCACATCCATGACCAGATCGATTTGCTGCTGGCGCAACCGTCGCAATCCTACTTGCCTGTACGCTTTGCAATAGTCGTCATCGTTGAGCGCGCCGGAACCGGTCTTGAAACCTGCCAACGTTCTTGCCATACGCATATCCAGAGCATGACTGAGCACCGACAACTCAATCGCATCCACGGCTGCCATCAAAAGGTTTTCAGGCAACAATCGTGACATAACCGGCAGAATCCGGGCCGCTTCCGCATCCCGTTGCATGAAATCGGCATCACCGTAAAGGTCCGATAGAAAAAACTCCGCCGCCGGTCGCTTTTTCGGATCAGCCAAGAAATGCGCGAAGCTTTTCTGCAAGCGGTTGGCCTGCCATGCGCGCAACTTTGGCAACATGTTTTTGAGCACAATATCCTGCTTTTCAAGGACATGGGCTTCCTGCTGCCAACGCAATCTGCGCGCCAATCGCTCCTGAAGCGGATTTGATTGCATACACAACCTGCAGAATATTGGACGTAATCTATTTTAGCCGTACAATTGGCTTTGCGCTCAATTCGGTAATCTGCATGCTCGTACTACAACCCGCCAGCCAACCCGCCCGTCACCAGGGCAAAATCGGCATCGCCATCGCTGGCGGCGGCCCTATTGGCGGAATGTACGAGCTGGGCGCACTGCGTGCTCTGGAAGTCGCCATTGAAGGACTCGACCTCAACCGTCTGGATGTTTACGTAGGTGTCAGTTCCGGTGCATTCCTTGCAGCTGGTCTGGTCAATCGATTAAGTACTGCTGAAATCTGCCAGATTTTCATCACCAACAGCCACCCCGAAATCCGTTTTTCACCTCGGATGTTTCTGAAACCGGCTTTCATGGAATACGGTCGCCGCATGGCCTCCCTGCCCGGCCTGGCGCTGGATTGGTGGAAAAGTCTGGTCATTGACCCTACCGGCGCCAACATCAGCGATCAATTTTCCCGCATCACCGGCGCGGTTCCCACCGGGTTGTTTGACAATGCGCCTATTGAGCGTTTCCTTAAGAGCATATTCAATGGCCCTGGCCGCAGCAACGATTTCAGGAAACTGGAACGGCCACTGTACGTGGTTGCAGTCGACCTGGACCAAGGCAAAGCCGTACGATTTGGCAGTAAGGATTGGGATGCCATTCCAATTTCACAAGCCGTGCAGGCCAGCTCGGCATTGCCCGGACTATACCCTCCCGTAGATATTGACGGACACCATTTTGTCGATGGCGCCCTGCGCCGCACCATGCATGCCTCCGTGATTCTCGATCACGGCATCGACCTGATGATTGGCCTCAACCCGTTCGTGCCGTTCAATGCAAAAAGTACGGGACAGACAGCTACTTCAAATAATAAATTGGCAGACGGCGGCTTACCCATGGTGCTGTCACAGACCTTCCGCACCTTACTGCAATCCCGGATGCGCGTGGGTCTCGAGAAATATGCACAGCAGTATCCGGAAACCGACCAGATGGTTCTGGAACCCAACGAAGACGATGCCGAAATGTTCTTTACCAATGTTTTCAGTTACAGCTCACGGCATCGGGTTTGCGAACACGCGTTCCAAAGCACACTGCGTGATCTGAAAGCCCGTGCGCAGCTGCTGGAGCCTATGCTGGCCAAACATGGGCTGCGTCTGAATCATTCGGCGCTCAATGATTCGGAAATAACTTTATTGTCCGGCATCAAGCCAATCTATCGCCGTACGGAAACCACAGCCCAGCTGTGGCACAACCTTGATGACATCGAACACCGGCTGCGCAAACGCAAAGCCTGAAACCTCGTTTTATTGGTGTGTTTGCTCTAGACAAAGCCTTCAGAATGCGCTGTAAGTCGATTCACCATGTCTTTCAAACATCCTCGAGGGTAGCCCCATGGCCAAGCTGAAAAAAGCCGCATCCACCAAAACCGCAAGCACCAAAACGCGTAAGACCACGAAAACCGCAAAGTCCGCCAAAAGCGCCGTTGCTCAACGCGCCGAAGCCGCATCGCGCAACCTGATTGATACCGCACAGCAAGTGTGGGCCGCCGGCGTTGGCGCACTGGCACGCGCCCAAGGCGAAGGTACCGATATGTTTGAAGCCTTGGTGAAAAAAGGCATGAGCCTGGAAGCCCAAACCCGCAAAATGGCCAACGGTAAAGTCGATGTGGTTCGCGGCGCGGTTGAAGACCGTGTTGAAAATGTCCGTGAAAAAGCTACCGACACCTGGGATCGTATGGAAAAAGTCTTTGAAGACCGTGTCCAGCGCGCCCTTACCCGCCTTGGCGTTCCAACCCGTGAAGATCTGGGCAGCCTGATCAAACGCGTTGAAGCCCTTACCGGCGAACTGCGCAAGCAAAGCGGCAAAGCACCTGTGGCCAAAAAAGCCGCCAAGCCTGCCGCCAAGAAAGCCGCGCCTGCCAAGAAAGCCGCTGCCTCGAAAAAGGCCAGCGTAGCTAAGAAGGCCAGCAAAGTCAGCTTACCAAAAGCCCCAACGCCGCAAGCGCCAAAAGCCTGATTTTTCACCCGTCAGAACGCTTAGTCCAAAATCCCTCCCAAATCGATTTTATCTGACGGGTTTTTTACCCAAAAAAAAGTACCGCAATGCGGTACTTTTTTTGTTTGAACAACGTTACTTTTACCAGTGCACGCCACGCATCAATGAAGCGAACGCAATCTGCTCATTGGTCGGGGCAGATGCATCACCCCGGCCGGCCATGCCTTTGGCTGCCGCAGAATCCGGGAACAGTTCGAATGCCGTACTCATCACCACTTCGTAGGCTTTCGGAAATACCGCGTGAACGACGCCGGCGAAAATCCCCAACCGGGTAGCAATCCGGCTCGGGCGGTCGATGATGGCTTTGACGATCAGATCGGCCGCCTCTTCCGGGGTCAGCGTTGGCACTGAGTCGTACATTTTGGTCGGTGCGATCATCGGCGTTTTCACCAGTGGCATGTTGATGGTGGTGAAGCTGATGCCTTTACCGGAAAGCTCGCCTTGCGCGCAATGACTGAATGCATCAAGCGCTGCCTTCGAAGCCACATAGGCCGAAAAACGCGGAGAGCTGGCCAATACGCCGATAGACGAAATATTGATGATATGTCCTCTGCGTTTGGCGATCATGCTGGGTAACGACTGCATGATCAGGCGCAAAGAGCCGAAATAATTCAACTGCATGGTGCGCTCGAAATCGTGGAATCGGTCGAAGCTGAGCTCAATCGAGCGTCGGATCGAACGACCGGCGTTGTTGATGAGCACATCAACCGCGCCATGGTTCTTCACTACTTGAGCAATTAAGGCATCGCATGAATCCAGATCGGCCAGATCGGCCTTGTAAGCGAAGCATTTATGCCCGGCATCGCAGATTTCCTTGCGGGTGGCCTCCAGTTCTTCTTCGCCGCGGGCCGCAATCACCACAACTGCGCCGGCCTCAGCCACTTTGATAGCTGCCGCCTTGCCAATGCCGGATGAGCCACCGGTAATGACCACAACCTTGTTTTCAACTTTGCCCCGCAGCGAACGATCGACGAACAGGTCGGGGTCGAGATGACGCTCCCAGTAATCCCATAGACGCCAGGCGTAGCTGTCCAGTGCCGGCACCGAGATTTTGCTGCCTTTCAATGCGCGCTCGGCCTCGCGGGTGTCGAAACGGGTGGGATAGGTAATGAAGGAAAGCGTGGATTGAGGTATTTTCAAATCACGCAGAACCATGTTCATCAAGCGCTTAACCGGCGGCAGGTTGCCTACGGCCATGCGCATGGGCGCAGGAATGAAGGCAAACATGCGGGCATCCACACGCATGGTCATTTCCGGGGCATGCGCGGCGCGCGCAAAGGTGTTCATCAACTCACCAAAACGCATCGGTTCCGGATCTACCAAGTGGAAACACTGGCCATCCAAGCCCTTCTTATGGGCAATATGGTCCATCGCATCGGCCACGAAATCAACCGGAACGACATTGATGCGACCGCCCTCGACACCCAATGTAGGCACCCATGGTGGCAGGGTTTCGCGGATTTTCTTGATCAACGTGAACAGGTAATACGGGCCATCGATCTTGTCGATTTCGCCGGTTTTGGAATGCCCGACCACCATTGACGGCCGGTAAATACGGAAAGGAACGGCATTCTGCTTGCGCACCAGGCCTTCGGAGTCGTGCTTGGTTCGCAGGTACGGGTCCTTAAGGCCCTCGGCTTCGTCAAACATGTCTTCGCGGAATACACCCGGATACAGACCGGCCGCGGCAATCGAGCTGGTGTGATGGAAACAACCGGCATTCAGCGCTGCAGCTAAATCCAAGGCATTCTGGGTGCCACCAATGTTGGCCTGCTTCTGGCTTTCAGCGTCTGCTGTCATGTCGTAAATGGCCGCCAGATGGAAGAAATGCGGAATTTTTCCTTTCAGGGCTTTAATTTGCGCCGCAGACACGCCCAGCTTGGGTTTCGACAGATCGCCCATCACCGGCACGATACGCTTCATATCCCAGCCCATCTGTTCACCGATCTGGTTCAGCTTCTTAATGGAACCCTTGCGGACCAGAACATGCACGCTACCTTTACGTTTTAATAGGTTGCTGATAAGGAAACGCCCGATGAAGCCGGTGGCGCCGGTTACGAAATAGCTCATAAAATACCCCGATGTCTGATTTGGTTTGAAAATTGACTAGGTGCTTGATTTTTTACCGCAAATTGCATATTAATGCATAATACGTTAAACCCCCTTCATGTCAAAGGCATTATCCGATGGCAAGCATTCAAGAACAATTCGAGCAGGCCGTGCTTGACGCGAAAAGTCTGACTTCCCGGCCCGACAACGATACCCTGCTCCGCATGTATGCCTTGTTCAAACAAGGTTCTGAAGGCGATGTCAGTGGCCCGCCGCCGGGCATGTTCGATTTTGTGGCTTCAGCCAAATTCCAAGCCTGGTCGAAACTGGAAGGCACCAGCTCGGAATCGGCCATGAAGAAATATATCGACCTCATCCGCTCTTTGAAGGCCTGACGTGTCCTCTAAAACCAGCCAACGCATTCTGGATGTCGCACTGGATCTGTTCAATGAACAGGGCGAATCGACGATTTCAACCAATCATATTGCCGATGAACTCGATATCAGCCCCGGCAATTTGTATTACCACTACCGCAATAAAGACGACATCATCGAGCAATTATTCCTCCGTTTTGAAAGCCGGATGGATGATGCGTTGCGCGTACCGGAAGGACGTGAAGTCACCCTTGAGGATGTCTGGCTGCAATTGCACCTGGTCTTCGAGTGCATCTGGAACTACCGCTTCCTGTACCGCGACCTAGTCAATATTCTAAGCAGAAACAGAAGCTTAAGGCTGAAATTTGCCCGGATCCTGAAGCGTGGATCTTCCAATGCGCACTTCATTATGAAAGGCCTGAACGATGCCGGCAGTATGCGCGCCAGTGCCGAAGAAATCGAAGGCCTTTCCACCAATATTCTGGTTCTGGCCACATTTTGGCTGAATTTCGCCAGCGTTCGCGGCGAAAAAGATGAACAGCGCGCGGTACGCCAAGGCATCGTTCAGGTCATGATGCTGGTATCGCCGTTCCTGCGTGACAGCGAGCGCGTGCATCTGCACAGCTTGATCGCCGCTTATAAAGATTAAGCCATTGTTCAACAAGTACTTGCTTTTCGTGGCTATTTCCCCTACAATTGCCGCTTCCCGTTTGCCGTTGTATTAGGAAGACCCCCATGAAAGTCCTGAATTCCCTCAAATCGGCCAAAACCCGCCACCGTGACTGCAAAGTCGTGCGTCGTCGCGGCAAGGTTTTCGTCATTTGCAAATCGAACCCCCGTTTCAAAGCCCGCCAGCGTTAATCCGCTCCGGTAAGGCAAGAAAAAGCCGGCTTTTGCCGGCTTTTTTTATGGCAACTGAAGCTGTGCTGCCTTGCTACACTGAACGTTCCATCACCTGAGATAGCCATGACCGAACGCCTAAGATTTCCTGCCGAATGGGAACCCCAGTCCGCCATTCTGATGGCCTGGCCGCATGCCGGAACCGATTGGGCAACACGCCTTAAGTCCGTGCAGTCCTGTTTTGCAGGCCTGTGCAGCGCCATCAGCCAATACCAGCCTTTACTGCTTCTGGTGCCCGATGAGGTTACTGAAGCCAATGCCGTTGCCGCACTGGCGGTATCCGGATGTCGCATGACCTCGGTGCAGTTCCTTCGCTTGCCGTACAACGATACCTGGCTGCGTGACAGTGGACCGATTACGCTTCAAGAAAACGACGGATTCCGCTTGCTGGATTTCCACTTTACCGCCTGGGG
>JAHEBG010000059.1 GCA_024642445.1 Gammaproteobacteria bacterium
GATGTACCTGTCGGAACTGGCCAGGGATTTTGCGGAGTCGCATTTGAAGAAGGGCGGTAATTTTCTGATCAAGTTGTTCCACGGCGAAGGCTTTGATGATTATGTCAAAGACCTGCGGCCACGGTATCAGAAACTGACCATCCGTAAACCGGCCGCCTCGCGGCGCCGATCAAACGAGGTTTATGCGCTGGCAACCGGCAAGCGCTGAGGAAAACAATGAACGATCTGGTCAAAAACATTCTGGTATTCGTGGTTGTCGGTTTTTTGCTGATGACGGTGATGAAGTCCTTTGCGCCCGAATTCGGTAAAACCGGACAGGAAGTGGCGTACTCGCAATTCCTGAATGATGTCGATTCGGGGGCGGTGTCGAAGGTGGAATTCACCGAAGACAGTTCCAGCGCCCGTACCGAGTTGAAATATACCAAGAGCGACGGAAGCACTAGCCAGACCTGGGGCCCATACGACCGTGATCTGGTCAATGTACTGGTCAAGCGTAAGGTGGAAATCGTACAGGCCAAGCCACCGGCAGGCCCTCCGTTCTGGGCTATCGTCCTGAATATCCTTCCCTACGTTTTGTTCTTCGGCATTGCCTTCTACTTCATCAAGCAGATGCAGCAGGGCGGTGGCAAGGGCGCTATGAGCTTCGGGCGTTCGCGTGCCAAAATGCAGGGCGAAAACGAAGTGAAGGTCACCTTCGCCGATGTGGCCGGTTGCGATGAAGCCAAGGAAGAAGTCGGCGAGTTGGTTGAATTCCTGCGTGACCCGACAAAATTCCAGAAGCTGGGCGGACGCATTCCGCGCGGCGTGTTGATGGTGGGCAGCCCGGGTACCGGCAAAACCCTGTTGGCCCGTGCCATCGCCGGTGAGGCGAAAGTGCCGTTCTTCTCCATTTCCGGTTCCGATTTCGTCGAGATGTTCGTCGGCGTCGGTGCCTCGCGCGTGCGTGACATGTTCGATACCGCCAAGAAACATGCGCCCTGCATTATCTTCATTGATGAAATCGACGCTGTTGGTCGCCACCGTGGTGCCGGCTTGGGCGGTGGACACGACGAACGCGAACAGACCTTGAACCAGTTGTTGGTTGAGATGGACGGTTTCGAAGGCGGCGAAGGCGTCATCATCATCGCCGCAACCAACCGTCCTGATGTGTTGGATCCAGCCTTGCTGCGCCCCGGCCGTTTCGACCGTCAGGTGGTGGTCAATTTACCCGATGTCAAAGGCCGCGAGCAGATCCTGAAAGTGCATATGCGCAAAGTCCCGTTGGAAGACGATGTGGATGCAATGACCATTGCCCGCGGGACGCCCGGGTTCTCGGGCGCAGATTTGGCCAATTTGGTTAACGAAGCCGCATTGTTTGCCGCCCGCGAGAATGCCAAGTCGGTCCGCATGGAGCATTTCGACAAAGCCCGCGACAAGATCCTTATGGGCGCCGAACGCCGTTCCATGGCGATGAGTGAAGATGAAAAGAAACTCACCGCCTACCATGAAGCCGGTCATGCCATTGTCGGCCGCATGGTGCCTGAGCACGATCCGGTCTACAAAGTCACCATCATTCCGCGTGGGCGTGCCTTGGGTGTCACCATGTACCTGCCGGAAGGCGACAAATACAGCTACAACAAAGTAGCAATCGAATCGCAGCTGTGCTCGCTGTATGGCGGTCGTGTGGCAGAGGAGCTGATCTTCGGCGCCGATAAAGTCACCACCGGTGCCAGCAACGATATCGAGCGCGCCACCAAAATGGCTCGCAATATGGTCACCAAGTGGGGTCTGTCCGATGAACTCGGGCCGATTGCCTATGCCGAAGACGAGGGTGAGGTTTTCCTCGGACGTTCGGTCTCGCAGACCAAACATGTGTCCGACGATACCGCGCGCCGAATCGATGAAGTGGTGCGCACCATTCTTGACCGTGCCTATGAACGCACCACCCTGATCTTGAAAGGCAATCTGGATAAGCTGCACATGATGGCCGATGCCTTGCTGACCTATGAAACCATTGACGTCAGTCAGATCGATGCAGTCATGGAAGGCCGAATTCCCGGCCCACCCTTGGACTGGGCTAAATCGGGCAAGGCCAACAAAGACGATAAACCCAGTGCTGGTCCTATCGGTGGCCCGATGCCACAGACCTGATTGAGGGTTACTTAAAAAAGCCGGATTTCATCCGGCTTTTTTTATGCCGCCTCTTATGCGTTATCCTAGGTTTCACGAGGAGTTATTCCATGTTTGATACCGTTCCAACGCTGCACTGTGGCCGTCATGCATTGAAACTTGATGCACCGAAGATCATGGGCATCGTCAATGTCACGCCCGATTCTTTTTCCGACGGCGGCCGTTTGGGATCTTCCGAGGCCGCCATCGGGCATGCTCTGGCATTGGTCTCACAGGGCGCGCACATGCTGGATATCGGGGGCGAGTCGACCCGTCCCGGTGCAGAGCCGGTGCCTTTGCAGGAAGAGCTGGATCGCGTCATCCCGGTGATTGAAGGCTTGGCCGCGCGTTCTGATGTACCCATAAGCATCGATACCCGGCATGCAGTGGTGATGCGCGAGGCTGTGGCCGCTGGCGCCACATTCATCAATGATGTATTCGCTTTACGCGGTGAAAACGCATTGGAATGCGCAGCGGAATTGGCGGTACCTGTGTGCCTGATGCATATGGCCGGTAGCCCGCAGACCATGCAGGCCGATGTTCAATACGATGATGTATTGGTGCAAGTTAGACAATTTCTTACCGAGCGCATTTTTGCCTGCGAGATGGCAGGAATTGCCAAGAAAAATATTGTGATTGACCCCGGTTTCGGTTTCGGCAAGCATCTTCAGCACAATCTGGCCTTACTGGCCAACTTGGAGTATTTCCTGCAATTAGGTGTTCCGGTTCTGGCCGGGGTCTCACGCAAATCAATGATTGGTGAGATTACCGGTAGAAAAACCCATATGCGAGCTGTGGGTTCAGCCGCAGCAGCGTTGCTGGCGGCCCAGAGCGGGGCAAGAATCCTGCGTGTGCATGATGTGGCCGAAACCCAGGATGCGTTGGCGGTATTGGCTGCGGTACAGGGTGCCAAGCGTACTGATTATTCGGCTAAAGCCAAACCGTCAATTCAATGGCCCGATGACGATTAAGCCTGAACCGCTTGCCGGTGAGCCATAACACGTGGGTCAATAATACGATGCCACAGGGGTGGAAACAGCGCCAGTACGAACATGGCGGCATAGCCACCGGGCAACTGCGGCGCATCTTCAAAATGCCGCAAAATCGCGTAGCGTCGTTTCGGGAACGCATGATGATCCGAATGCCGCTGCAGCTGAAACAACATCAGGTTTGAAAGTGCGTAATCGGAATTCCAGGAGTGCAGATGTGTGGTGCGCTCATAGCGGCCGTCCGCCAGCTGTTTGCGTTCCAGGCCGTAATGCTCAATATAGTTGATGACTTCCAGTGAGCATGCCGCGAAGAATCCCTGGAGTACGAAAAACAGCAGGCCTTTAGTGCCAAAGCCGGCGTAAAAGCCGACACAGAAAATAACCCAAAGCAGGGTCCAGCCCAGCATTTCATTGCGCCAATGCAGAAACGGCAGTTGCGCGTTCTTTAGGCGCTCGGCCTCCAGCTTCCAGGCATTTTTGCTGTTGCGGAACAAAGCCTGCGGCATGAACGTCCAGACGCTTTGGCCGAAGCGCGCACTTGAGGCATCCTCAGGCGTGGATACATGCACATGGTGGCCACGCAGATGTTCAATTTTAAATCCGTAATAACTTACCGAAGTCAGTAAAATGCCACCAAAGGCTTTTTCCAGCCGTGCATCTTTATGAATTAATTCGTGCGCTACATTGATGGCCAAAATGCTGCTGACAATGCCCTGCGAAAAAAGCCAGCCGATGACGCCAAGCAGGTTCAGCGGCTGATTCACGAACCAGGCGGCAGACCAAATTAAACAACCGATTTGAACAGGCAATACCAGCAAGGTTAAAGCTTTGAACCAAAATTTTTCGCTTATGCTGCGTTCGTTGCTTTTATCGATATTGACGGAATCATGGCCCAGCAGGTAGTCGAACGCAGGTATCAACACAAACAAAAAAAACAACGGGTACCATGCCATCAGATTACCAAGGCCTGTTTGGGCGCTTAGCCACGCCGCTGTAGGCAGGGTAAGTGGCACCACAAACACGAAAAGAAAGCCCAGGGCTTTAAGTCTTTGCATCGTCCGTATACCATGTGAGGGTTGATTCAATGCTACTTTAGTGCATCTAGAGCAATTACTCCAGAATTCAAGGGAACCCCGATATGACCTGGTCGCCATTAACCATTACGTTTGCGTTGTATATCCTGCTAATGCTTGGCATTGGATTCGTGGCCTGGCGTTCGGTCAACACCTTGGACGATTACATTCTGGGCGGGCGCAATCTAGGCAGTTTTGTTACTGCGCTTTCGGCCGGGGCATCCGATATGAGTGGTTGGCTGTTATTGGGCTTGCCAGGCGCCCTGTATCTTGGCGGGCTCTCCGAATCATGGATTGCAATCGGTCTGATTTTAGGTGCTTGGTGCAACTGGAAGTTTGTCGCAGGGCCGCTGCGCCTGTATACCGAGCGCAGTAACAATGCACTGACGCTTCCGGATTTCTTCACCCACCGATTTGAGGACGAAACTAAACTGCTGCGCATCATTTCCGCTTTCATCATCTTGCTGTTTTTTGCGGTGTATTCCGCTTCCGGAATTGTTGCCGGTGCCCGTTTGTTCGAATCGGTATTCGATGTGCCGTATGCCACCGCAATCTGGGTTGGCGCCGGTGCCACCATTGCCTACACGCTCATTGGCGGTTTTCTGGCGGTGAGTTGGACCGACACCGTGCAGGCCACACTGATGATTTTCGCACTGATCCTGACGCCAGTGGTGGTGATTCTCAGCTTGGGCGGCATCGACGCCAGCATGGCTACGATTGCCCTGGCCAACCCGGAAAATCTTGATTTTTTCAAAGGCACCACCGTCGTTGGCATCATTTCCCTGATGGCCTGGGGTTTGGGCTATTTCGGACAACCGCACATTCTGGCACGCTTCATGGCAGTTGATTCGGCACGCTCGATTCCGGCAGCGCGACGTATCGGCATGGCGTGGATGATTTTCTGTCTGTTCGGTGCCATGGCGGTTGGTTTTTTCGGCATTGCCTACTTCAATCAGCATCCCGATCAAGCGGCTACCGTGAATGGCAACAGCGAGCGCGTATTCATAGAATTGGCGCGCTTGTTATTCAATCCGTGGATTGCCGGCATTTTGCTGTCAGCGATTCTGGCGGCGATCATGAGCACCCTAAGTTGCCAGTTGTTGGTGTGTTCCAGCGCACTTACCGAGGACTTTTATAAAGGCTTGCTGAGAAAAAATGCCGGTCAGCGCGAATTGGTCTGGGTAGGGCGCATTACCGTATTGTTGGTCGCGCTGGTAGCCATTGTCTTGGCAAAAAATCCGGAAAGCCGGGTCTTGGGCTTGGTCAGTTATGCGTGGGCCGGCTTCGGCGCGGCCTTCGGTCCGGTGGTGTTGTTTGCCCTGGGTTGGAAACGGATGACCCGTAACGGGGCGTTGGCCGGGATGCTGGTCGGTGCGGTTACAGTGGTGGTCTGGAAATCCTTTGGCGGTTTCGGACTGTATGAAATCATCCCCGGATTCCTGTTTGCCTCGATTGCCATTGTTATCGTCAGCCGAATGGGCTCGCCTGCTTCGCGTGCCATGCAGGAGCGCTTCGACGCCGTTCGAAGCGAGCTCGAGCCCGGCTATTGAGTGCAATGCAGGAACTGCCGCCGGTCATAGCCATTATGGGCCCGACGGCCTCGGGTAAAACCGCGTATGCCGTAGAATTGGCCGAGCTCTGGGGTACCGAGATTATCAGTGTCGATTCAGCGTTGGTCTACAGAAGGCTGAATATAGGCGCCGCCAAACCTGATGCTGAAACCCTGAAGCGGGCGCCGCACCGGATGATCGATATCCGGGATCCACATGAAACTTTTTCAGCGGCCGATTTTGCCGCCGAAGCCCTGCCGCATGTGCAGGAAATAACCCGGAGCGGACGCATCCCGCTGTTGGTGGGGGGCACAGGTCTGTATTTCAGGGCGCTGTTGGAGGGTTTATCGGATATGCCGCAGGCCGATGCTGACGTTCGCAAGGCATTGCGAACGAAAGCTGAGCAGATTGGCTGGCTGGCCATGCATGCAGAATTGGCCAAAGTGGACCCGGAAAGTGCTGCCCGAATCCACCCGAATGACCCGCAACGTTTGCTACGTGCATTGGAGATCCATCAAATCAGCGGCGTCAGCCGTAGCCAATGGCAGAAGCAGTCGGAAAAGCCGGTCTTTCCTTACCGTGTCCTGCGGGTGGTGTTGTCGCCGGGGCGCCGTGAGCTCTTGCATGAGCGCATCGAGCAACGTTTCGATCAGATGCTGGCCCAGGGCTTTCTTGAGGAAATGCGCGGTTTGATGGCAGACCCGCGTTTGCATCCGGATTTGCCTTCGATGCGTGCCGTGGGTTACCGGCAGGCCTGGCAGCATCTTAGCGGCAATACCGATTTTGCGACGTTCCGCTTGCAGGCCATTGCCGCTACACGGCAACTGGCCAAGCGCCAACTGACTTGGTTCAGGGGCGGCATTCCTTCACACTGGTTTGACCCGCAGACCGAACGCGATACACTAGACTCCTGTGTACGGCAATTTATTGGCCGAACCTGAGCACCACTCAAACCAACAATAAATAATCCTAAAAATACCATGGAGAATTCCGTGACTAAATCCCAATCGCTGCAAGACCCTTTCCTGAATGCACTTCGACGTGAACGCGTGCCGGTTTCCATCTTTCTGGTCAATGGCATCAAACTGCAAGGCACTATCGAAAGCTTCGATCAATTCGTGGTTCTGCTGCGCAATACCGTAAGCCAGATGGTGTATAAACACGCCATTTCCACGGTGGTGCCGGCCCGAAACGTGCGAATTGGCCCGTCTGCGG
>JAHEBG010000060.1 GCA_024642445.1 Gammaproteobacteria bacterium
CGAAGGCCGGGAACGTCGCCACGCATGGTGGCTTCACGCAGCTTGCTGCGGCCGAGGCCGAACTTGCTGTACACGCCGCGGGAGCGGCCGGTGAGTTCGCAGCGGTTGCGTACGCGTGCCGGTGACGAATCACGCGGCAGTTTCTGCAATTTGATCACTGCGGTTTCTTTTTCTTCGTACGTTGCGGTGGTGCTGGCGATGATTTTCTTCAGCTCAGCGCGCTTGGCAGCGTATTTCAGTACCAGTTTTTTCCGCTTTACATCGCGGTTAACCATTGACGTTTTGGCCATGTTTGCCTCGAATTAGTTGCGGAAAGGAAAACCGAAAGCCTCTAACAGCGCTTTGGCTTCTTCGTTGGTTTTAGCAGTCGTTGTCACGGCGATATCCATACCGCGCATTGCATCGACGGCATCGAAATCGATTTCCGGGAAAATGATTTGCTCTTTGATGCCCATGTTGTAGTTGCCACGGCCATCGAAAGAACGGCCATTGACGCCACGGAAGTCGCGCACACGCGGCAACGAAACGTTGATGAACCGGTCCAGGAATTCGAACATTTTATCACGGCGCAGGGTGACTTTGCAGCCGATCGGCCAGCCGTCACGGATTTTGAAGCTGGCCACCGAAACGCGTGCGTTGGTGGTGATTGGCTTCTGACCCGAAATCTTGGCCATGTCGGCCACGGCGTTTTCCAGGATTTTCTTGTTGCCTACGGCTTCACCGACACCCATGTTCAGGGTGATTTTGCTCAGGCGAGGCACCATCATTACGTTCTTGTAACCGAATTTTTCGATCATTTTCGGTACAACAACGTCTTTATACATTTTTTCCAAACGCGTATTGCTCATGTCATCATTCCTTAGGCGTCAATCGCCTCACCGCTCGAGCGGAACACACGCAGTTTGCGTCCATCCTCGAGCACTTTAAAACCAACCTTGTCGCCTTTGCCCGAAACCGGGTTCAGCAACATGACGTTGGACGCATGAATCGGCGCTTCGCGCTCGATGATGCCACCGGCCTGTCCAGCTTGCGGATTGGCCTTGGTATGGCGTTTGATGATGTTGACGTTCTGAACGACGACTTTCTCGCCGGCCACACGCACCACTTCACCTTTCTTGCCTTTGTCGGCTCCGGCGATCACGATCACCTGGTCGCCTTTACGGATACGGTTCATAATTCTTCCTTCGCTCAGAGCACTTCAGGGGCCAGCGAAACAATCTTCATGAACTTCTCGGTGCGCAACTCACGGGTTACTGGCCCGAAAATGCGGGTACCGATTGGTTCCTGCTTATTGTTCAGCAGCACGGCGGCATTGCCATCGAAACGGATCAGCGAGCCATCGCCACGGCGCACACCCGAACGGGTACGGACCACAACGGCGTCATACACTTCGCCTTTCTTGACTTTACCGCGGGGGATGGCGGCCTTAACGGTGACTTTGATGATGTCGCCGATATGGGCGTAACGGCGTTTGGAACCGCCCAACACCTTGATGCACATCATTTCTTTCGCGCCGGAATTATCGGCGGCTTCGAGGTAGCTTTGTACCTGGATCATACTCGGTCTCCTCGCTTATTCGGCTGCACGGGTGATCACTTCGACCACCTGCCAGTTCTTGGTTTTAGACATCGGGCGGCATTCGGATACGCGCACCAGGTCACCTTCATTACAGGTGTTGGTTTCATCGTGTGCGTGCAGCTTGGTCGAACGGCGCAGGTACTTGCCATACAGGGCATGCTTAACCTGACGCTCAACAAGAACCGTTACCGTTTTATTCATTTTGTTGCTAACTACGCGTCCTTCGACGGTGCGCAACTGCTTAGTCTTCTCGGTCATGGTAAAGCCCTAGTTACTTGGTGTTGGCCAACAGCATGTTGACGCGCGCAATTTCACGGCGGACACGGCTGATGTCATGGGTTTTGGCGAGCTGGCCCGTTGTTTTCTGCATACGGAGCGAAAATTGCTCCTTGTGCAGATCCAACAGATGGGCTTTCAGATCAGCCGCGGATTTTTGACGCAATTCTTTAAGTTCCATTAGCGCACCGTCCGGACCACGAAGGTGGTCTGTACTGAGAGTTTGGCGGCCGCCAGACGGAAGGCTTCACGAGCCGTCACTTCTGGGATGCCTTCGATTTCATACAACATGCGACCCGGTTGAATCTGGGCTACCCAATATTCCACGTTGCCTTTACCGGCGCCCATGCGGACCTCGATAGGCTTTTTGGTAATCGGCTTGTCCGGAAACACGCGGATCCACAACTTGCCGCCGCGCTTGACGTAGCGGCTGACCGTACGGCGAGCGGCTTCAATCTGGCGTGCGGTAATGGCACCGTGGGTGGTTGCTTTCAAGCCATACT
The DNA here is from genome assembly GCA_024642445.1 of Gammaproteobacteria bacterium. Lineage (GTDB taxonomy): Bacteria > Pseudomonadota > Gammaproteobacteria > Xanthomonadales > Xanthomonadaceae > Arenimonas. The sequence goes on from JAHEBG010000060.1 coordinate 2,358, forward strand.
CGCCGAAGCTGACAGCCGAAGCATTCCAGCTCAGACCGTCGTTGCGGCCCTTGAACTGTTTGCGGTACTTTGTACGTTTAGGTTGCAACATTTCAATTACCTCGCTTCACGGGCAGGACGCGAAGAACGCTGCGGTGCGGCATCTTCTACTTTTTCCTGGCCAACTTGGCTGAAGTCGAACACTTCGCCTTTATAAATCCAGACCTTGACACCGATGATGCCGTAGGTTGTGGCGGCTTCGGCAGTACCGTAGTCGATGTCGGCACGCAGGGTGTGCAGAGGCACGCGGCCTTCGCGGTACCACTCCGAACGGGCGATTTCAGCACCGTTCAAACGGCCGCCAACATTGACCTTGATGCCCAATGCACCGAGGCGCATGGCATTGCCAACAGCACGCTTCATGGCGCGGCGGAACATGATACGACGCTCCAGCTGCTGTGCAATGGACTCTGCAACCAGTTGTGCGTCGAGTTCAGGCTTACGGACTTCGGCAACGTTGATGTGCGCAGGAACGCCCATCAGATCGGAGACTTCTTTTTTCAGTTTTTCGATATCTTCACCGCGTTTGCCGATCACTACACCCGGACGGGCGGTGTGAATGGTGACGCGTGCGGTTTTGGCCGGACGCTCGATGCTGATTTTCGAAATACCGGCTTGTGCCAGCTTCTTGCGCAGCATGTCACGGACTTTGATGTCTGCGACCAGGAATTGACCATATTCGCCTTTTTTGGCGAACCATTTCGAATTCCAATCCTTGGAGATGCCGAGGCGGATACCGGTTGGATGTACTTTATGACCCATCGTTTTAGCCCTTAACCTTTTTGCCGGAGCCCACAACCACGGTGATGTGGCTGGTGCGCTTGGAGATACGTGTTCCGCGGCCTTTGGCGCGGGCCATGAAACGCTTCAAAATCGGACCCTCGTCGACCATGATGGTGGCGACATTGAGTTCATCGACATCGGCGCCGTCGTTGTTTTCGGCGTTGCTGGTGGCTGACCACAGCACTTTGTAGATGATGTGCGCAGCTTTTTTATCGCTGAATTTCAGCAGATCCAAAGCGCGTGTCACCGGCATGCCACGGACCTGATCGGCGACCAGGCGGGCTTTCTGCGGCGAAATGCGGGATGAACGGAGAATTGCTTTCATGATTCGACCCCTTATTTACCGGACTTCTTATCGCCGCCGTGACCTTTGAAGGTACGCGTCAATGCGAATTCGCCCAATTTGTGACCCACCATGTTTTCATTCACGAGAACCGGAACATGCACCTTGCCGTTATGCACGGCAATGGTGAATCCGACCATCTCGGGAAGAACCATGGAACGACGCGACCAAGTCTTGATCGGCTTTTTGCTGGTGCCCGCTGCTTCCACTTTCTTGATCAAGTGGTGGTCAACGAACGGACCTTTCTTTAATGAACGTGCCATTGCCTATCAACCTCTGCGATCGCGCACGATGAACTTCTGTGTGCGCTTGTTCTTACGAGTTTTGTAACCCTTAGCCGGGGTACCCCATGGGGACACCGGATGTGGATTACCCTGACCTGCTTTCGCCTCACCACCGCCGTGCGGATGGTCGACCGGGTTCATAGCCGCGCCGCGGACGGTCGGCTTGATGCCGCGCCAACGTTTCGCACCGGCTTTACCCAGTTTTTCGAGGCTGTGCTCGACGTTGCCGACTTCGCCGATGGTGGCGTAGCAATCAACGGGCACTTTACGCATTTCACCGGAACGAAGACGCAGCGTTGCATAACCACCCTCACGGGTAATCAGCTGGGCGCCGGCACCGGCAGCACGTGCCATTTGGGCACCCTTGCCAGGCTTCATTTCAATGCAATGTACGGTCGAACCGATGGGCATATTGCGCAACGGCAGAGCGTTACCGGCCTTGATCGGCGCATCTTTGCCGGCAATCAACTGATCGCCCGCCTGCAGACCTTTCGGTGCGATGATGTAACGGCGCTCGCCGTCGGCATAGCACAGCAGTGCGATATGCGCGGTACGGTTTGGATCGTATTCAATGCGCTCAACGCGGGCTGGAATGCCCTCTTTGTTGCGCTTGAAGTCGATGATGCGGTAGGCCTGCTTGTGACCACCACCGATATGACGGGTGGTGATACGGCCGTGGTTGTTACGACCACCGGTTTTGGATTTCTTTTCGACCAATGCTTCCAGCGGGCCGCCCTTGTGAAGGCCGGCAGTGGAAACTCGGACCATGGCGCGACGGCCAGGCGAAGTCGGTTTAAATGTCATCAATGCCATGGGTTATGCCTCAGGCCTTTGCCATTACGTCGATCGATTGGCCTTCGGCCAAGCGAACGTATGCTTTACGCCAGTCACCGCGACGGCCAGCGCGATTTTTGAAAGACTTGGATTTGCCCTTCACATTCAACACATTGACCGATTCGACTTTAACGCTGAACAACGACTCGACGGCGGACTTGACGTCAGCCTTGGTCGCGGTCTTCGCTACTTCGAACACGTACTGGTTATCTTCTTGAATCCGTGCGGTCTTTTCAGACACGCGCGGGGCGCGAATTACTTGGAGAAGCTTTGCCGAACTCATGCCAACCACTCCTCTACTTTCTTGACGGCATCGGCCGTCATGACCACGTGCTGAGCACCGACCAGAGCGGCCGGATCAAGACCCTGAACATCACGGATCTGCACGTACGGGATATTGCGAGCCGCCAAGTACAGGTTCTCGGAACCGTTCTCGGTGACGATCAACGGACGGCCAACTTTCATTTCTTCCAGTTTGGCGACCAACGATTTGGTTTTGGCATCGGCTACATCGATGTCATCGACCACGGTCAGGCGGGACTGACGGTTCAATTCCGACAGAATCACGCTGATAGCGGCGCGGTACATCTTCTTGTTGACCTTTTGCTCGAAGCTGCGTGGCTTTGCGGCAAAGGTGACACCACCGCCGATGAAAATCGGTGCACGGTAATCGCCGTGACGGGCGCCGCCGCCTTTCTGCTTCTTGAATTTCTTGGTAGTACCGGATACTTCGGCGCGGGACAGCTGCGCTTTGGTACCGGCACGACCGGCGTTGCGGAAAGCCACAACCACCTGGTGCACCAAGTCACGATTGAAATCACGGCCGAATACGGTGTCGGAAACCGACAACGCCTGACCACTACCTAATACTGAGAGTTCCATGGCTTACTCCTTAACCTTTCGAGCCCGGACGGACGATGACATCGCCGCCTGGAGCGCCCGGAACGGCACCGCGAACGGCAATCAAACCGCGCTCGGCATCGACCTTGATAACTTCAAGGTTCTGCGTGCTTTGGTTCACTGCGCCCATGTGGCCGGACATTTTTTTGCCCGGAAAAACGCGACCTGGGGTTTGGCGCTGACCGATCGAACCTGGGGAACGATGGGACAACGAGTTACCGTGGGTGGCATCGCCCATTTTGAAGTTGTAACGCTTGATGGTGCCCTGGAAGCCTTTACCCTTGGTAACGCCCTGCACGTCAACAATCTGACCTACCGAGAAGATGTCGGCTTTGATTTCGCCGCCCACTTCAAAGTTGCCGAGATCTTTGGCGTCAACGCGGAACTCCCACAAACCACGACCCGACTCCACTTTCGCTTTCGCGTAATGGCCGGTTAACGGCTTGCTGATCAGCGAAGCACGCTTGCTGCCGGCAGTCACCTGTACGGCTGAATAGCCGTCGGTTTCCGCGGTTTTGATCTGCGTGATGCGATTCGGGGTGGCTTCGATCAAGGTTACCGGCACAGACTGGCCGTCTTCGGTGAAGACGCGGGTCATGCCGGCCTTGCGGCCCACTAAACCTAATTGATATTTAACGGTCATGTCCTACCTCAGCTCAGCTTGATCTGGACATCGACGCCAGCGGCGAGCTCGAGTTTCATGAGCGCATCGACGGTCTTGTCGTTAGGGTCAACGATATCCAATACGCGTTTGTGCGTACGGGTTTCGTATTGGTCGCGCGCGTCTTTATCGACGTGCGGCGAGACGAGAATGGTGTAACGTTCGATCTTGGTCGGCAACGGGATCGGACCACGCACTTGTGCGCCTGTCCGCTTGGCTGTTTCGACAATCTCGCTGGCTGAGCGATCAATAAGACGATGATCGTACGCTTTCAGCCGGATTCGGATTTTTTGATCCGCCATGGCGAATTCCTTCAGTTATAAAGAGCGACAGAATCGGAAGCACAGTCGGTTCCGATCCCCTAAAAAAACTCAGCGAATCAATCCTGATTCACTGAGCCGTAAATTGTAATACGCAACAAGCCGTCTGTCAACAGCTTGTGAGCGTATCTTTACCCGTCCTGGGCGCGAATACGAGGCACATCCATGTCCTCATTTCGCTTGGTTTCAGCCAGCCGTGGCTGGCTGAGGGCAAAACTTACTTGATGACCTTCGCCACCACGCCGGCGCCGACGGTGCGGCCGCCTTCACGGATAGCAAAACGCAGACCTTCGGTCATCGCGATCGGGGCGATCAGGCTCACCACCATCTTCACGTTG
>JAHEBG010000061.1:0-5353 GCA_024642445.1 Gammaproteobacteria bacterium
ATGCTGTCGGGAATCTCGTACCCGTTGTGCGGCAGACTAAGCAGCAGCGGAATACGCCCTTGGTGCAGGCTGAAAACGGCCATCAAAAGCGGCCTGGCGCGTACGGCGCCAAATCAATAGCCGTGGTTCGCGTGCAGATCTGCTCGGCCAACAATTGCCCGGTTATGGCACTCATGCTCATACCCAACATGCCGTGACCCGTTGCCAAGAACAGATTTCGGTGCTTGGGTGATTGGCCCAGAATGGGCAGATCATCGTAGGTCATCGGGCGCCAACCGAACCAGCGCGCTTTGACTTCATCACCGAACGGTTCATGCAGGTACTCGTGTGCACCACGCTCCAACGCCGCCAAACGCTTGGCATTAAGCAGGCTATCAAAGCCGGAAAACTCCATGGTACTGCCCAATCGGTACCCGTCTTGCCACGCAGTAACGCATACACTGCGTTCGGTCAGCACCAAGGGTGTCTTTGGCAGAATGGTTGGAGGCGTGTAGGTTATCGAGTAGCCTTTGCCGGGCTGTATCGGCAGGTTCAAACCAATATCTTTGACCATGGCAGGCGACCACGCCGCCAATGCCACCAAAACATTTGCGGCTTGCCGCTGTCCTAGCGAGGTTTCTACATGACGAACCTGATCACCGTCAACGGCAATCGAATATACCTCGCAGTCTTCTTCAATCACCGCGCCCATGGCTCGCACCACGCGTGCCAGTTCGGCACAGTAGGCATCCGGCCTGAAATGCGCATCATCCGGGAAAAACACGCCGCCGGCCATATCGGGCAATAATGCCGGTTCGCGCGCCGCCAATTGCGCACTGTCCAGCGGTTCGCTGCGCACGCCGCACTCAGTCAACAAAGGCAATTCCGCCGATAAGGTATCTAGATATTGCGAGCTGTTGCAGACATACAAAACCCCGCTGGCCTGAAACTGGCACTGCATGGCGTACTTTTCGATGGTGTTTTGCAGCAATGCCCGCGACGCATTCAATAACGGCGCTTTGGCCATTGCAGTGGCGCGTTGGTCTTTGGCATTGCAGCGCAGGGAAAAGCGCAGCAACCAATCCAGCAATGACAGATCGGTGGACGGTTTGATGTAAAACGGCGCATCGGCCTGTGTCATGTATTTCAGGGCTTTGCTGATCATGCCCGGCGCGGCCAAGGGCAAGGCGTGGCTTGGGGTCAGCGTGCCGCAATTGCCCAGCGAGGTGGCGCCGCCAACGGTGTTTTTTTCCAGTATGCGTACCGAGCGGCCCTGCTCAAGCAGGAACAACGCGCAACTCAGCCCGATGACGCCACCGCCTAATATCAAAACGTCTTCAGAATTCGAGGGCATACCGTGCTTCGCTTAGGTCCGCTCCGTGTAGGGTATCAGCTCAGTGTTGAACGCCACCTTCGCCGTGCACATGACCGTGCGCGATTTCTTCTTCGCTGGCGGCTCGCACATCCAGAATTTCCACGCTGAAATCCAGCGATTTTCCGGCCATAGGATGGTTCAAATCCACATCCACCACCGACATGCCCACTTTCAGAATGGTCATGGCGCGCTGACCCATTTCGGTTGGCAATACCACTTGCATGCCCGGAGACAATTTTGCGCCTTTGAACAGTTTCTTCGGAATACGCTGGGTCAATCCGTCCCGACGCTCACCATAGCCTTGCTCAGGCGCGATGGTGACCTCAACGGCATCGCCGGCTTGCTTGCCAATAAGCGCTTCTTCAAGACCGGGAATGATGGCGCCATGACCGACCAGAACGGTGAGAGCATTGCCGTCTTTCGAAGTTTCCAATTGCGCTTTTCCGGATTCGGCTACGGTGTAATGAAAGGTCACTACGGAATTTTTTTCAATCGACATATGCGTTTTCCATTCAAATAAGATGACGTATGCGCCCGAATTGGGCACAATGCAAGCGGACTATTATCCATTTGGTACCGAACAAATGCCAGTAAAATCCGTAAAAACCTGTATTTTTCTTGCATTTACCGTGCTGTTATCGGCCTGCGCCAGCACACCTGAGCGTCCACGCCAGAGTGAAAGACCAACCGTAACTGGCCTGGGTTACGACTACAGCAGCGTGCCTACCAACTTGAAAGCCGCCGCCAACGATGTCCTGTTCCAGGCCATCGGCTTGGTGGGCACGCCTTACCGATACGGCGGCAATACGCCGGAAACCGGCTTCGATTGTTCGGGGCTTATCAATTATGTGTTTCTGAACAGTGCCGGTGTGAAACTGCCGCGCACTACCCGTGAATTGATCGATATCGATGCGCCGGTCATTGCTCAAGACATGCTGTATCCAGGCGATTTGGTGTACTTCAATACGCTGGGTGGTCGCGTAAGCCATATCGGCATTTATGTGGGTGAACGCCGCTTCGTGCACGCCCCCAGCAGTGGCGGTACCGTACGCATGGACAATATCGATACGCCCTACTGGAAAAAGCACTATGTGGAAGCCAAACGTCTGTTGCGCGGGGATTGAGCAGCCTGCCTGAACGGCCGATTCAGCCATGCCTAGCATTTTCAACGGTTTATCTATACACTACGCGCACAAAGAAAGTGTTCGTTACCTAATCTCTGTGCATTCGCACTTACTCCGCACGAACCCATTCTCAGGCGCATACGCGCATTGAAACGCAATGTGGTGTTTAGGGACATTGCCCTCGTAGGAGTTACAACATGTCATTTGAAACCCTTGGGCTGATGCCCGAGCTCGTCCGTGCGCTGTCCGATAAGGGCTACACCGAGCCCACTGCCATTCAAAGTCAAGCCATCCCTGCCATTTTGAATGGCAATGATGTGCTGGGTGGCGCCCAGACCGGTACCGGCAAAACCGCCGCGTTCACTCTGCCCATTCTGCAACGCCTTGCCGAACATCCGAACGCCAAAGCCAAGGGCCCACGTGTACTGATTCTGGTGCCGACCCGTGAATTGGCAGTGCAAGTGCACACCAGCATCCGTGAATACGGCAAGAACATTCGCCTGCGTACCGCCGTAATGTACGGTGGTGCCAGCATGAACCCACAAATGATGGCACTGGGCAAAGGCCTGGATATTCTGGTGGCTACCCCCGGTCGTCTGATTGATCACCTGGAGCGCGGTACTGCACAGTTGCACCGTGTGGAAACCCTGATTCTGGACGAAGCCGACCGCATGCTCGACATGGGCTTTCTGCCGGCCATCAAAAAAATTCTGAACCAGGTGCCTAAACAGCGTCAGACCCTGCTGTTCTCGGCCACCTTTGATGCCCCCATCAAACAGCTGGCTTTGCAGTTCATGCGCAGTCCGGTGGAAGTACAGGTGTCCTCGCAGAATACCGTGGCGCAAACCGTCAACCATATCGCCTATCCGGTGGATACCGCCCGCAAGCGTGAGCTGCTCACCGAAATCCTGAGCGAGCGCTATCAAGATCAAATCTTGGTGTTCGTGAAAACCAAGCACTTGTGCAACCGCATTGCCGAACAAATCACTAAAGACGGCATACCTGCTCTGGCCATCCACGGCAATAAAAGCCAAGGTCAGCGCCTGAAAGCTCTTTCCGACTTCAAAGCCGGCAACGTTCGCGTGCTATGTGCTACCGACGTGGCCGCGCGCGGTTTGGATATACCCCTGTTGCCGCTGGTCATCAATTTCGACCTGCCGATGGTGGCCGAAGATTATGTGCACCGCATCGGCCGTACCGGCCGCGCCGGCGCCAACGGCGATGCGATTTCGCTGGTGGCCACCGACGAGGGTGGTCTGCTGCGCGCCATCAACCGCTTGCTGAAGCAGGATATCGTTCTGGAACCGAAGCCCGGCTTCGAACCTAAACATGCCATGCGTATGGACATTACGCCGCCGGGACGCGGTCGTTCAACCGGCCATCAGTCCCCACGCCGTAAGCCCAGCCAGCCCGGCCATTTGAAAAGCCATGGCATGGCTTCGCAGAAACCCAAGCATGGCGGCCAACCCGCAGGTCGGCGCGACAAACGCGGATAATCTGGAATAGAATGGCATCAACACTTCGGCACGGAGGTTGATGTGAAACTAAAGCGCAATCAGATGGCGGCTATTGCAGCCGCCTGTATTTGTGCCGGTATTGTTTCCTATGCCATTATCGCCGGCATTCTTTACTGGCAAATGCGTGCCGAGGCGCAGACGCACCTCGCCGAGCTGTCCAAGCGCGCGTTCGTCCGCGCCAAGTCGGTCTTCGACGAGTACGATTCCGCATTCATCAAACTGTATGATTTACCCAGCTCCGGATGTAAAGACAGCACGCTTGATAAACTTCGTGCGGTAGTTAAGGGCGCCAATTATCTTAAAAGCGCCAGCATTGAACTGGGGCAAAATATCTACTGTACTGATATCGGCCTGGTATTCAGGGAAAAACCCGAGCCGGATTTCAGAACCAGCGACGGGACCATGGCTTGGCTGTACCGGCAAAACATGTTCACCAACATCACCGATACTCTCTACATTCAACGCCGAAATATCGTGCTGTCCTCGTTGCATTCCAGTTTCCTGAATCTTATCAGCGAATCGAATGCACGAATCTTGATGATCAGTTCGGATCAAAAGCAAGTGCTGGCCCGTTATCCGGCAGGTAGCACTCTTGACGATGGCTTTCTCAAACAACTGGCCGGCACCAATAGGCAAGTAACAATTGATGATGTGCTATACCAGGCTCACAGCAGCAAGGCTCTGAACATTACGGTCATCACCTACCGCCGCCTGGATGCTTTCACTGAAACCCTGCAGGACGGATTTGCACCATGGTTGCCGATCAGCTTGCTAATCAGTCTATTGACCGGCACCTTAATGTACCGTCGTTATGAATACCTGGCTACACCGGAACAACGGTTGATACGCGCCGTAACCGACAGGGATTTCAATATTTTCTATCAGCCTATCGTTTCATTGAAAGACGGGCGCTGCATAGGTGCAGAGTGCTTGTTGCGCTGGCAGGATCAGAATGGCCGAGAAATCACACCCAACGAATTCATTCCGATGGCCGAACGTGTTGGGCAAATTGAACCGCTGACCGACCTGATACTTGAAAAATCCATTGAGGATTTTGCAGACCTGTTGCAAGACGACCGCCTGTATCTTTCCATCAATTTATCGGCGGGTGATATGGCCAAATCCCGCTTCTTTCCGATTCTGACCGAGCAATTACGTCGTGCCGGATTGGAACCACAACGCATTGCCATCGAAGCCACCGAGCGCGGCTTCGTCAATACTGACCGTGCCAATGAAGTTCTGCGCGCTATGCGTGATGCCGGCCACCCGATCTTCATCGACGACTTCGGTACCGGTTATTCAAGTCTTTCCTATCTGCAGAAGCTGGCCATCGATGTCCTTAAAATTGATAAGGCTTT
>JAHEBG010000061.1:5453-6834 GCA_024642445.1 Gammaproteobacteria bacterium
GCGCTGCCTACGGTGTTCTTGACGGCTTGGTTCATGGTGTACGAACAAGTGCTGCCGAAAAGTGGTGATGTCTGGCTGGTGCATTCCGCCGCCGGCGGTGTAGGTTCGGCCTTGTGCCAATTGGGTCGACTGAACCGATGCCAGGTGCACGGGGTCATCGGTACAAGCAGTAAACGCAATACTGCTCTAGCAATGGGCGCCAGCGACGTCATCGATAAATCTTCGCAGCCCTTGTGGCAAACCGCTAAACGTTTGGCCCCGAAAGGGTATCAGGCTATTTTCGATGCCAATGGCGTATCTACGCTTGCTCAAAGCTATGCACATCTGGCGCCGATGGGAAAACTCTGCATTTACGGTTTTGCCAGCATGCTGCCGAAAGACGGCCGGCTGAACTGGCTGAAAATGGCATGGGACTGGCTGCGCACGCCACGCTTTAGCCCACTCGACATGACCCAGAGCAACAAAAGCGTTTTGGCGGCCAACCTGAGTTTTCTTTCCGCACATGCAGGATTGTTGCGTCAAGGCATGCAGGAACTGCTGGCATTATTCGAAATCGGGAAATTGGTACCGCCACCGGTAACCGAATATGCCTTGGCAGACGCCGCTAAAGCCCAGGCGGATATCGAGTCGGGAAAAACGGTGGGTAAATTGGTGCTGTTACCTTAAAACGGCTTGGCGATCACCAGGAAAATAACTGCGAACAGCAGGAAAACCGGCACTTCATTGAGAATACGAAGTGTCAGTGCTGAAGGCAGTGGCCTGCCCTTCTCTACCGCCTTCAGGCGCTTATAGCTGAGAATGTAATAGGCGAACAACACCGCTACCAGCCCCAACTTGGCATGCAACCAAGGCCCGAAGCCGCTGAAGTGAATTAGCCCAATACCGCACAGCAATGCCAAGCCGAACATGACATGGCCGAAACGGTACAAACGTTTGGCCATCAATTGCAGGCGTGCCTGCACATCAGATTGACCCTCGGCTTCGGCATGGTTGATCATCAAACGCGGCAAATAAAATACCGCGGCCACCCAGGCCATCACAAACAGCAAATGGGCGGATTTGAGCAGAGGGTACAGCATGCGAAAAACTCCTTCGGCGAAGATAAATGCTTGTTCAAGCAAGCATTACCGGATAGGAGTACACTATACAACCTTTCCAGGCCTATCGCCTGCGCCCCCAGAGCATCGCCCATCATGACCGCCAAAGACACCCCCAATACCGCCATCACGTTCCGTGACATGGGCCTGCCTGAAACCCTACTCAAAACCCTGATTGATCTGGGTTATGAAACACCGTCGCCGATTCAGGCCGCGATGATTCCCCACATCACCCAAGGCCGCGACGTGCTCGGGCAAGCCCAGACCGGCACCGGCAAAACCGC
>JAHEBG010000062.1 GCA_024642445.1 Gammaproteobacteria bacterium
GTCCCAAATACCCTACGCAAGCGCTGCGTGATGGCATAGGCGGCACGGTACGAATCGGTTTTGTGTATAACCGTTGCGGTAATGTCCGCGATGCATGGATTGCAGGAAGTTCCGGCAACCGAGATCTGGACCGCGCGGCTTTGAACGAAGCCCAGAAGTGGCAAATTGATATTGAATCTATACCGGAAAATCAACGCAGCGGTTCGGCGATTGCTCCGGTGACTTTCGCACCGGAATAATCCAGAGCTAAAGCGGGCGCGTTAGGCCCACTCGGTCAGTTCTTCCGTTTCGTACAGTTGTTTCCAGCTCGGCCGCGCCTTCATCAGGCTGGCCAAGTGCGCCAACGCCGGATAATCCAGTGCGGTTTTCGGCATGAATCGCGACCAGCGCATCAGCATCACCAGCATGAAATCCACCGCACTGACTTTTTCGCCCAGCATATACGGGCCATTTGCGGCCAAGTGGGCATCCAGCTGTGCAAAAACGGCATGGATTTTGGCTTCTGCTACGGCTTTGGCGGCCTCGCTGTGCGCTTCACCAGCGGCCTCTGCGGGATACCACCAAAGACGAAACGGCGGCTGCAGAGTATTGGCCAGATGCAGCATCCATTGATAATACGCGCCGCGCTGCAGGGTACCAGGAGGCGGTGCAAAGCCGGCTTCCGGGCGGCTGTCGGCCAGATGCAGCAGCAGTGCAGCCGCTTCATACAAAGGCTTGCCATCGATTACCAGCGTGGGCACAACACCGTTCGGGTTCAAGGCCAGGTATTCGGGCGATTTTTGTTGCTTGCTTGAAAAATCCACTTTTTCCAGGGCATGTGGAATATTCAATTCAATCAATAACCAGTGCACAACAAAACTGGCGGCGCCTGGCGCGTAATACAGGGTATGCATAGACAACTCCTTCGATTGGATTAGGTGCCGTGCAAAGCACGGTAATTGGCAAGAAAACGCTCGATACGGTCCAACGCTTCAGTCATGTCATCCGAATTGGGCAGAAACACCAGTCGCACATGATCGGGGGCCGGCCAATTGAAGCCGCTGCCCTGCACCACCAAGACCTTCTCCTGCTCCAGCAACTCGGTGATGAACTTTTGATCATCCTCAATCGGATAGACCGCCGGATCGAATTTCGGAAACATATATAGCGCGCCCTTCGGCTTCACGCAGGACACTCCCGGAATGGCGGTCAGCCGCTGTCAGGCCAATTCGCGCTGGCGCGCCAGACGGCCATCGGCCGCGACCAACAGCTCTATGCTTTGTTTGCCGCCCAAAGCCGTCTGAATGGCGTATTGCGCCGGAACGTTTGCGCACAAACGCATCGAGGTGACGATATTCAAGCCATCGATGTAGTCTTTGGCATGACTGCGCTCGCCACTCAACACCATCCAACCGGCGCGGTAACCGCAGGCCCGGTAGTTCTTCGACAAGCCGCCGAAACTCAGACAGAACACATCATCGGCCAAAGAAGCCATGGCTGTATGGGTAATGCCGTCGAACAGGGTTTTGTCGTAGATTTCATCGGCAAACACCAGCAATTGATGCTCGCGGGCAATCTGCAGCAAGTCTTTCAACAGGGCCTCAGGGTACACGGCGCCGGTGGGGTTATTCGGATTGATGACCACCAATGCCTTGGTCTGCGGCGTGATCTTGGATCGGATATCGGCCAGGTCGGGCTGCCACTCGGCGTTTTCATCGCACAGGTAATGGACCGGCTTGCCACCGGAAAGCGCAACGGCTGCTGTCCAAAGCGGATAATCCGGTGCCGGAATCAAGACTTCATCGCCTTCGTTGAGCAGAGCATTCATGCTCAGCAAGATCAGCTCGGATACACCATTGCCTATGTACACGTCTTCAATGCCGACTCCGGCAATACCGCACTCCTGGGTGTAATTGACCACGGCCTTGCGGGCCGAATACACCCCTTTCGAATCCGAGTAGCCTGCGGCGCGCGGCAGATTGAAGATGACATCCTGGACGATATCATCGGGCGGATTGAAGCCGAATACCGCCAGATTGCCGATATTCAATTTCAATATGCTGTGGCCTTCGTCTTCCAACTGCTTGGCACGCTCCAAAGCCGGGCCACGGATTTCATAGCAAACGTCATTGAGCTTTCGGGATTTTTTCAGCGCTTTCATGGTATTCCAAAGAGTGATTTGCCGGGCGCTTCATTACGCCATTGCGGCCATCATTACGGGTCTGTGTCGGTTAGCTTGTGCTGATTTTACCTCAGCGACACGCCGCCATCACACGAAAAATCATATGGTAGCGCGAATTAGGAGCCGCCCATGATTAAAGCATTGATTCTCACCAGCCTGTTTGCCAGCACCAGCGTTTCGGCCATCGAACAGCCTGCGTATACCGTGCTTAAAGAGATGGGCAACGGCATTGAACTGCGCCAATACGGAAGCTATATCATCGCGGAAACCCAAGTTTCCGCCGAAAACGCCGAAATCGCGGGCAATCTGGCTTTCAAACGCTTGGGAGGCTATATTTTCGGCGGCAATAAAAGCAAAACATCCATAGCCATGACCGCGCCGGTCAGTCAGGCCCGCAGTGAGAAAATCGAAATGACTGCACCGGTGAGCCAAACACGCGGCAACGACGGCAGCTGGCGCGTTTCCTTTGTGATGCCCAAGCGCTTCACTCTGGAAACACTGCCCGTTCCCAATGACCCAACGGTGTATTTCAAAACCGAGCCGGCAAGAAAAATCCTGGTCATTCGCTTCAGCGGCCGTTGGACTGAGGCCAATTTCAAACAGCATGAAAATGAATTGAAGGCAGCATTGGCCAATTCGGGGCTACAGCCGATGGGCACGCCATGGAGTGCGCGCTACGACCCGCCGTTTATGCCGGGCTTTATGCGCCGAAACGAAATCATGATGCAAGTGCGCTAATTTGACGATTACCGAGGATTTAGGCGGTTATCTGTCAGCCAGGGCCGGGCAAGACGACGCCATGCGTTGGAATTGCTGCTCAAATGCCGCTTGCACGGATTTCCAGGCCTGAGGGTGGGTCTCGGTTTCGGATATGAAGTAACGGCAGCTGAATCCGTCATCGTTGCGTGCAACCTCTTCCGCCAAAGATTTCGATAACGCATCGGCCCAGGCTTTGGCCTGCTCTTGCTTGCCCAACCCATTCGCCAACAGCAGAAGTTTCAGCTGATAATTTGATCGGCCAAGGGTATCGCCGCCATAACTGTCTTTGCCAATCAATATCTCGTCGTAGGCAGACGCGGCCAATCCATAGGCCTTACCAATCACTGCAGGCGAGTCATTGCCAGTGGAAACGCTGAGAATTGCTATACCAAGATCAGCGAACCGCAATACCAGCGACGGGCCATCGGCTTTGGCCGCCTGACACAGCGCCAAGGTCTCTGCGGCTGCGCCAATGTATGCTTCAAGGTATGCGCTCTGCTGCAATCGCTCAGGCTCATTGTTGTAATCCGGCATCAAATGCTTTGACCACAAGCGGTACCAACCCGAACAGCGGTCCGTAGCGATTTCTGAAATATCCGATGACGCAAAAGCCCCCGATAGTGGCTGGAATGAGGCTGTGACCATAGCGGGAATGCCGGTTATCAAGGCTGTGGAATCCGCTTGGCCCAGCTGTGCCCGATACAGGGCGTTTTTGGCTTTCAATTCCCAATAATGCTCATCGGTACACACCGTTTTCCGTGGCAGGTAGGTGCTATGGCAGTATTCCAGCACGCGGTTGGAGAAATCCAGAAGGCCACGGTATTCTTGGGCACTGAGTGCACCGAAATTCTGATTGGCGACATCGACAGTATAGGCTGCCGAACCCCACATCTTGCTGGGCAACGAAGCCGACAGAATCGGCTCTTTGACCTTACTCAATGAGCTGCCCTGATCGGCAAACCAGACACGCAGATTTTGGCGCAGTTCGCCGGATTTCGGCTGGCCCGGCAAAAGGCTTTCCAGTTCTGCTGTCCAGCGTTTGAACTCGGCCTGTACCGCAGCGGGCTTTGGCTCGGCCGCAGCATGTAGAGGCGCATTCGCCAATGCCGCCAACAACAAGGTGCCGAACAAAACACCTGATCTCATTCCAACACCACCGGAATACCGGCAATTTTACTCTTCCATAATTTCGGGCCACTGGCATGAACAGAGTCACCGTTCGAATCGACAGCCACCGTGACCGGCATATCCTGCACGGTAAATTCGTAAATCGCCTCCATGCCCAGATCTTCAAAGCCCACTACTTTTGCAGCTTTGATGGCTTTTGACACCAAGTAGGCTGCACCGCCAACGGCCATGAGATACACCGAACGGTGTTTTTTGATGGCTTCGATGGCTACCGGGCCACGCTCGGCCTTGCCAATCATGCCGATCATGCCGGTTTCAGCCAGCACTTGCTCGGTGAACTTGTCCATGCGGGTCGCGGTTGTCGGGCCGGCCGGGCCCACCACTTCGTCGCGCACCGGATCCACCGGGCCAACGTAATAAATCATTTTTCCGGTGAAATCGACCGGCAGTTTCTCGCCTCGATTCAGCATTTCCACCATACGCTTGTGGGCGGCATCGCGGCCGGTGTACATCTTCCCGCTAAGCAGCAAGGTTTCACCCGGTTTCCAGGTAGCGGTTTCAGCCGGAGTAAGGGTATCAAGATTGACCGGACGCGATTGTTTGAAGTCCAGCGTCAGTTTCGGCCAGGCCTCCAGTGCCGGTGGCGTTAGGCTTACCGGACCGCTGCCGTCCATGGTGAAATGGGCATGGCGTGTTGCGGCACAATTCGGAATTAATGCAACCGGCAGATTGGCGGCATGGGTCGGAAAGTCCTTGACCTTGACATCCAGAACTGTGGTTAGGCCGCCAAGGCCCTGCGCGCCAATGCCCAGCGCATTGACTTTTTCATACAGCTCCAGACGCAATTCCTCGGCGCGATTGCTGGCGCCGCGCGCCTTCAAATCGTTGATGTCGATGGGCTCCATCAGGGACTCTTTGGCCAACAACATGGCTTTTTCTGCGGTTCCGCCAATACCTATGCCGAGCATGCCTGGCGGGCACCAACCCGCACCCATGGTTGGTACCGTTTTCAAGACCCAGTCCACGATGGAATCGGACGGGTTGAGCATGGCGAATTTCGATTTGGCTTCCGAACCACCACCTTTGGCCGCCACGATGACATCCACCGTGCTGCCCTGCACCACCTTCATATTCACCACGGCAGGTGTATTGTCTTTGGTGTTGATGCGTTTACCGGCCGGGTCGGCCAGCACCGAGGCGCGCAGTTTATTGTCCGGATGGTTATAGGCGCGGCGTACACCTTCATTAACCATATCTTCCACCGACATCTGCGCATCCCAGCGCACATCCATGCCGATTTCCAGAAATACGGTGACAATGCCGGTATCTTGGCATAGCGGCCTATGGCCTTCGGCGCTCATCCGCGAGTTGATCAGGATCTGTGCCATGGCATCACGTGCCGCCGGCGATTGCTCACGTTCGTAGGCCGCGGCAAGATTAGTGATGTAGTCGACCGGATGGTAATAGGATATGTATTGCAACGCATCCGCGATGCTTTCAATGAAATCGGCTTGCTTGATGACGGCCATGGCGTTTCTCCTTAGCCCATCATTATAAACTGCCGTTGCTTCGGGGTTACAGGATTATTTTTCCGCCAATGCAGCTTGCATGTACGCTCTGGCTTCATCGGCCAGATCCTCATGATCCAGCGCATATTGAATGGTCGCCTCAATCAGACCGATGCGTGTTCCGCAATCGAAACGACGGCCTTCGAATTGATAAGCCAAGACCGGATCATTGCGCAACAATTCGGCAATGGCATCGGTCAGTTGGATTTCACCGCCGGCACCGCTGCGGGTTTTTTCCAGAATCGGGAAAATGGCACCGCTCAATACATAGCGCCCTACCACGGCCAAATTACTGGGCGCCACTTCCGGCTTCGGTTTTTCAACAATCTGCTCAATGGCACCGTAACGTCCGGTAAAGGTAGGCGCAGAAACAATGCCGTAACTGGAGGTTTGCTCGTTGGGTACGGTTTGCACGGAAATAACGCTGGATGCAGTACGTTCGGCCAAATCGACCATTTGCCCCAAAGCCCCTCTGCCACGACTCCAGATCAAGTCGTCGGGAAGCAGAACTGCAAACGGCTCGTCGCCGATCACCGGCCTTGCGCACAACACTGCATGGCCAAGGCCCAATGCTTCAGCCTGGGTAACAAACACGCAACGCACGTGGCGCGGCAATACGTCACGAATCATCGCCAGCAATTCACTCTTGCCGGCTTTTTCCAGCTTCTGTTCCAACTCATAGGCTTTATCGAAATAATCGGCCACGGAATGCTTGTAGCGGTTGGTAACAAAAACCAAGGTATCGATGCCTGCCTCGATGGCTTCATCGACGGCATATTGGATCAACGGTTTGTCGACCACCGGCAGCATTTCCTTCGGCACGGTTTTAGTGGCAGGAAGGAATCGGGTACCCAGACCGGCTACCGGAAACACCGCTTTTTTTACTTTAAACGACATGCCACGTCCTCATCATGAACCCAACAGGTTGAGCAAGGGCTTTACGCTACCCCAATGCTTGCAACTCGGGCATTGCCAGTGATGCGCACGCGCGCCGAAACCGCAATTATTGCAACGGTAATTGGCGGAACGGACCAACAACTGGTCGGTAATCTGCTTCAGAGTTTTGAGCATTTCAGCGGGATCGGATACCGGTTGCGCCACCACTTTGCCCAACAGCACGGCTTCGCCACGAACCGATGGCCTTTGCAGCAACTGTTTTGCCAGAAAATCCTGCGCCACCGCTTCGCCGTCTTGACGCTCAATCAGTTCG
>JAHEBG010000063.1 GCA_024642445.1 Gammaproteobacteria bacterium
AGGGCGCCTTTACGCCCGCTGATCTGGACAGCAACAGCTGTCTGATGCAGCGCGTGATTTATTTCGATTACGATCAGGATTTGCTGAAGCCGGAGTATCAGGCTATCGTCGCTTGCCACGCCAAGTATCTGCGCGACCGCCCGGCAGCCCAGATGCGTCTGGAAGGCCACGCCGATGAACGCGGCACCCGCGAATACAACATGGCTCTGGGTGAGCGTCGTGCCAACGGCGTCAATTCGGCATTTGCCGCCAATTCGGCCGATTCGGGACGTATTGATGTGGTCAGTTCCGGTGAAGAACGCCCTGTGTGTCTTGACACTGCGGAATCGTGCTGGTCGCAGAATCGTCGGGTTGTCATCAGCTACAGCGTAAAGTAATCCGATGAAACGCTTGCTAACGGTAACGGCAGTTCTGGCATGCGCCTGCATGCCGGCAATGGCCCAGCGTACCAGTCTGGCTGACCGTGTTGCCGCTCTGGAACAACAGTCTGCCAATCAAAATCAGGGTGCCAGTCAAGCCAATATGGAACTTTTGAACCGAACCACGCAGATGCAGGATGAAATCCGGACATTGCGTTCCTTGGTGGAACAGTTGCAGAACGACTTGGAGCAGGCCCGACAACGCAACCGCGAGCAATATATCGATATGGATTCTCGGGTGAGTGCACTGGAGCAACCCGGGGCAGCGGCAAAGCCGGCAAACGGCATCAGCGCCAATCCTGCGGTTGAACCTGCTGCACCTGCAGTTCCGGTGTCGCCGCCCTCGGCCGGTGAATCGGCCGATTACCAGGCCGCGTATGCACTGTTGATCAAGCAGGGCGATGCAGTGGGCGCTGTTCGTCTGTTTCAAGCCTTTTTGCAGACGTATCCTGACAGTGCTCTGGCACCGAATGCCTGGTATTGGTTGGGTGAAAGCTACTACATCACCCGAAATTTCGGTCTGGCATTGCAGAGCTTCGAGGTCATCGGTCAGCGTTTCAGCGGCTCAAGCAAAGCGCCGGATGCCCTGCTAAAATCCGGCTATTGCTTAATTGAGTTGAAGAGCGCCGCCAAAGGCCGTGCCGTTCTTGAGCAGGTAATTGCCCGCTATCCGAGCCATCCGGTGGCAGATATGGCACGTAGCCGCCTGCGCGGACTCAGCCTTGGCCAGTGATGTTGCCGGTGCTGCAAACCAGCGCCTGAAGCTCACCGAGATCTTTCTGTCTTTGCAGGGAGAGGCCCGCAGTGCCGGCTTGCCAACCGTGTTCGTACGTTTAACCGGCTGTCCCTTGCGCTGCCAGTACTGCGATACCGCATACGCATTCCATGGCGGCGAATGGTTCGATATTCCGGATATCGTGGCGAAAGTTAAGTCCTACGGTGTTTCCCATGTGTGCGTTACCGGCGGTGAGCCGCTGGCACAGAAGCGCTGTACGGCCCTGTTGCAGGCGTTGGTGGATGCGGGCCTTTCGGTGTCCTTGGAAACCTCGGGCGCCATCGATATCAGTGAGGTCGACACCCGGGTGTCGCGCGTGGTCGATATTAAAACCCCCGGTTCGGCCGAATGCGAGCGCAATCTATGGGCCAACATCGATGTGTTGACCCCGCATGACCAGCTGAAATTTGTCATCTGCTCGCGCGATGATTACCAGTGGGCGAAGCAGCAATTGGCAGAGCGCGGCTTGAATCAGCGTTGCGAAGTACTGTTTTCGCCCAGCTATACTGAAATCACACCGAAGCAACTGGCCGAGTGGATCATCGAAGACCGTCTGCCGGTGCGTTTCCAGATGCAATTGCATAAACAACTTTGGGGCGAGGAGCAGGGCCGATGAAACGCGCGGTGGTTTTGGTTTCCGGTGGCATGGACTCGGCGGTAACGCTGGCGATTGCCCGTGCCCAGGGTTACGCCTGTTACGCGTTGAGCGTGAATTACGGTCAGCGCCATGAATCCGAACTGCAAGCGGCAACGCGGGTTGCCGCAATGTTGGGCGCGGTTGAACACAAGGAAGTGCATGTCGATCTGCGTGCGTTTGGCGGTTCGGCGCTCACAGCCGATATCGACGTTCCTGAATTGCCGAGTGCAGGCATACCGATAACCTATGTGCCGGCCCGCAATACCATCATGTTGTCGGTAGCCTTGTCCTGGGCCGAAGTGCTGTCGGCCGATGCCGTGTTCTGTGGTGTCAATGCCGTGGACTATTCCGGCTATCCGGATTGCCGCCCGGAATACATTAAAGCCTTTGAAGTCATGGCCAACCTTGCCACGCAAGCGGCTGTGGAAGGCCGGGTCATGCACATCGAAACCCCTATTATCGCCATGAGCAAGTCCGATATCGTGCGCGAGGGCATTCGACTGGGCGTGGATTTTTCACAGACCGTATCCTGCTATCAGGCCGATGCAGAGGGCTTTGCCTGCGGTAAATGCGATGCCTGCAGGCTTCGTGCTGAAGGTTTCAGTGCTGCCGGCATCGAAGACAACACGCGATACCTAGCACATTGATTTATTTTTGGTTATAATGGGCGTCCATTCGATGGGTCGTTAGCTCAGTCGGTAGAGCAGAAGACTTTTAATCTTTTGGTCGAAGGTTCGAATCCTTCACGACCCACCATTCGAATACACACCTGGACTTTTATCCAGGTGTTTTTTTTTGGTTTTGCCGGCAGAAAGCGTAGCATCTATACTGTTTTTTCATGGGCTTGCATGCGGGTAGTGGTCAACTAGGCTGTGGCTTGGTCATTGGCATAAAAGTTGTTTATTACCGGCGACCACCGTAAAATGAGCCTACAACATCACTTATTGGGTTATCTGGCATGCGGAAGTTAACAGTTGCGGTCTTGGCGTTGGTCATGGGGTTGTGTACGGCAGTCGCTTCGGCAGTCGAGCAGATTCCGGTAGACAATTTTTTCAGAGACTCCAGTTTTGACAATGTCAAAATATCTCCGGACGGACGATATCTGGCAGCAACGGTTCCGCTTGAAAAGCTGACAGCGCTGGTGGTAATGGATTTGGAAAGCAAGAAAATTACCGGCTCGTTCAGGCCACAGGAAAAAGCCCATATTGGCCAATTTTATTGGGTCAATAATGAGCGCCTGATTTTTACTTCTGGTGTGCGTGAAGGCAAGTTTGCCAGACCTTCGGGTACCGGGGTTTATTACGCAATGAATGCCGATGGATCCAAGATTGGCACAGCGTATGGCCGAGGATACTACCCGCAATTGCTCGACTCCATGAAGGACGACGATAAGTACGTGTTGGTGCAGTATGCCTCCGATGGCGGTTCAAGTACCTACGGAAAACTGAATGTTGAAAATGGCGATATTCAGGCAACACGCCGTCGCCCGCCAGTTGAAGGCTATGGTCAGTTCATCACCGACAATGCTTCAGAAGTACGCCTGTATGTAATGGGCAAGAACTTTAAGGATTACAAAGTGTATATCCGAAAAGGCGATAGCTGGAGCTGGGATATTCTGCATGAAACCAAAAGCACCGAGCAGGACTTTGAATACAAGGCGTTCTCTGCCGATAATACGTTGGTTTATTTCACGCTGAGTGAGAAATCCGGACCCGACGGACTTTACTCCTACAACATCAAAACCGGTGAAAGGAAGTTGGTTTCCAGGGACGATAATGTCAACCCCGGCGTGGTCATGACCTCGCCCGTGGATGGCACGCCTTATGCGGTGCGTTATGAGGACGGATTCCCTCGTTACGATTGGCTGGATAAAAACAACCCATATGCCCGCGCACTCCTTACCATGCAGGCATCGTTCAAGGATGCCGATGTCTATCCGGTGTCCTCGACCAGGTCGGGAGACAAGGTGGTGTATGCGGTATTTTCGGATACACTTGCCGGCGACTATTATTTATTCGACATCAAGGCGCAGCAGGCACGTCATTTGGTATCCCGCATGTCTTGGCTTGATCCCGCAAAAATGGCCCTTATGGAACCTATGAAATTCAAGGCGCGTGATGGTCTTGAACTGGAAGTATTCGTAACACTCCCGAAAGATTCCAAAGGAAAGAATCTACCGCTGATCGTCAACCCACACGGCGGACCTTTCGGCCCTTACGATACCTGGGGTTTCAACCCGGAAACCCAGATGCTTGCCAACCGAGGTTATGCGGTGATGCAGGTCAATTTCCGCGGTTCGGGCAATTACGGCAAAGAATTCCAGGAAAAAGGCTATCGCCAGTGGGGCAAGCAGATGCAGGATGACGTTACGGATGCAACCCGATGGGCGATAAGCCAGGGATTTGCAGATCCGAATCGAATCTGCATCTATGGCGCCAGTTATGGCGCTTACACTGCACTTATGGGGGCAGCTAAGGAGCCTAGCTTATACCGCTGCGCTGTAGGCAACGTGGGTGTGTATGATCTGCCTGATATCGTTTCTTACGATTCCGGACAGGGCGGTGGCATGAACCCATTGAAAGTATTTTTCCGTGAAACGACAAACTCGTCGGACATGGAGTCTTCTCCAACGCGAGTGGCAAATCGCATTAAAGTGCCCGTATATCTCATGGCCGGCGAGAAAGACACCACGGCTCCGCAGGAACAGACGAAAAAAATGTATAAAGCGCTTACTGATGCCGGAGTTCCGGTACAGATGAAAATCTATGAAGGCGAAGAGCATGGCAACGTTTTGGTTGAAAACCAACGTGATTTTGCTAATCGATTGCTGGCCTTTCTGGAGGCGAATCTCAAGCCTGGAAATATTCAGTCCAGTGATTTGAAGCCTGTCCAATAAAAACAACGGCGCCGCAAGGCGCCGTTTCTAAATAAAAATATCATTTCAATGAAAATAAAAATTTTGGTTCTATCGGCAATTCTAGCATTCAGCCAGGCCGCACTTGCACTGACGGCTGCGGATTTCCTGAAAGACGCCGAGTTCAATTCGGTTGCGTTGTCGCCCACGGGTGAATACCTGGCAGTGACCGTTCCGATCAGTAACCGCTCAGCGCTGGCTATCATACGTTTGGCCGACATGAAAACCACTGGGGTTTTCAAACCGGAAAGCGAAGCCTATATTGATGATTTTATCTGGGTTAACGACACGCGCATCCTGTTCAATACGGCGAAAAAAATTGGCCGTTTGGAGCAGCCGTATCTATTGCCCGGTTTATGGGGCATGGATGCGGATGGCTCCAATAAAAAACGGATATCCAATTTACGTTCAATGCTGAGTGACTTGCCAAACGACGATAATAATATTCTGGTTCAGTACTACGATTCTTTGTATCGCACGACTTACGGATTACAGAACGTCTATACCGGTCAGGTAATACCGTCCAAGCATGTGTCGCCGGTAAAGAAAATCGACAAGCTGACTGCTGGCGGCTATTTCGCAGATGGTAAGGGCGACGTGCTGGTTTTTCTGGCCGGGCGTGAAGGCACCGAAGACAGCATTTTTTTCTTCAGAAAGACAATGGCAGATCCCTGGGTACAGGTCTACGATTCGGCCGTAACCAAAGATGATATTTTTTTCATGGGCTATGCCAAGGGCAATCAAGCCGTTTATTTTCAGCGTGAAAATTCGCTAGGCGGCCCGGATTCAATAATTTCCATCGGTATGGACGGCCATGAAATTAATGAGGTGCTTAAAGACGACAATGTAGATCCGTTTACTGGCTTGCTATCTCCTGAGGACGGCAGCCTCTATGCGGTAAAGTTCTTGGACGGCAAACCTCGATACGAATATATTGAGCCGAAAAGCCCGTTTGCCTTAGACCACCAAAAATTGCGTAACAGCTTTCCTGGGCAAGACGTAAGGTCGTTGGGGTACACGAAAAAAAGCGACAAGGCCATTTATTATGTGTCATCAGACCGCAACCCAGGCGATTACTATTTATACAATCGCACAACGGGCAAAGCCGATTATGTGCTTTCCGATAAGCGCTGGATTGATCCGGATACCATGGCCGAAACCTTGCCGATCAAGTACAAGGCCCGTGACGGGCTTGAAATCGAGGCGTTGTTAACCCGTCCCAAAGGCCAAGATAAAGGGCTACCAACCGTCATTTATCCACACGGCGGCCCAATGGGCATCTATGATCGCTGGGGCTTCGATTCCGAAGTGCAGTTTCTTGCCAGCCGTGGCTATGCCGTAGTTCAGGTCAATTTCAGGGGCTCAGGCAACTACGGTAAAAAATTTAAAGAAGCCGGATACCGCCAATGGGGCGGCGCCATGCAGGACGATTTGACCGATGCCACCCAATGGTTGGTTACGCAGGGCATGGCAAATCCCAAAAAAATCTGCATCTACGGCTCCAGTTACGGCGCTTATGCGGCGCTTATGGGTGTGGCCAAAGAGCCTGGTCTGTACGCTTGCGCCATAGGCAATGTCGGTGTGTACGATATTCCCAAAGTCATCAAGGACGACACAATTAATGCGTATGAACGCTATTCTTCTGGTTGGTGGGCAAAAAAGTTTTTCATTGAAACCATTGGCACAAACGATTTAGAAGCAATATCTCCAGTTCGTCTTGCCTCTTCCATTAAAGTTCCAGTTTTATTGGCCGGCGGTGAGTTGGATTTCACTGCGCCTATTGGACATACGAAGAAAATGCACGAAGCTTTGAATAAAGCGGGCGTCCCGGTTGAGATGAAAATCTATCTCAATGAGGGCCATGGCAATTATTTATTGGAAAACCAGCTGGATTGGGCTAACCGACTGGTTGAATTCCTCGATAAACACATCGGTCCGAGCTCTGGTAGCTGAGTGCAATGGTAAAATCTCTGCATGGCGCAA
>JAHEBG010000064.1 GCA_024642445.1 Gammaproteobacteria bacterium
CGATCAAGGTCTGCAGAAATTCCGGTACGGTAAAATGCGGGTGCCATGGATCATCCGGCAACGTATCTGCCATGGTTTTAATGGTCAAGCCCATGGTGTCCAAGCCCACCACATCGCAGGTCCGGTAGGTGGCCGATTTCGGGCGACCGATCAACGGACCGGTCAGGGCATCCACTTCATCAAAGCCCATGCCGAATTGCTGGGTGTGGTGCAGCGTGGAAAGTATGGAAAACACACCGATGCGGTTGGCGATGAAATTGGGGGTATCTTTGGCTCTGACCACGCCTTTGCCCAGCGTGCTGACCAGAAAGGATTCCAGCGCATCGAGTACATCGGCATCGGTACTGGCGCAGGGAATGAGTTCTACCAGATGCATGTAGCGCGGCGGATTGAAGAAGTGGACACCGCAGAAGCGGTGATGCAGTGACGCATCCAGGACTTCAGACAAGGCATTGATGGACAGCCCAGAGGTGTTTGATGCCAACACCGTTCGGTTTGAAACAAACGGCAGGATTTTGGCATACAGGGATTTTTTCCAGTCCAGACGCTCGGCGATGGCCTCAATGATCAAATCGCATTCACTGAGCAGTGGCAGATGCTCATCGTAATTGGCCGGAGTAATTTGCTGCACTACCGACTTCAGTGCCAGCGGGGCAGGGGAAAGCTTGCTCAGGTTCAACAACGCTTTGCCGACGATGGCATTTTTATCGCCGCCCTCGGAAGGCAGATCGAACAACACCACCGGAACGCCGGCGTTGGCGAGATGCGCGGCTATTTGTGCGCCCATGACGCCTGCGCCGAGTACGGCGACTTTCTTGAAACGGTAATCGGACATTATCAATAACTCCAGGTTCAGGCTTTAAGGCCGGCTTTTGCAAAGGTGATGAGGTGTTGTGCGGCTTTCTCGCAATGGGCTTTTTCAGTGACACCGGGCAGTCGGCGAATTAGGCCGAAGTCGGCCATGGCATAGGTCAGGGCCCCGGCTACGAAATCCATACGCCAGTACAATTCTTCCTTGCTCAATGCCGGAAGGCATACAGCCAGAGCTTTTGCGAACTCGCGCAGAACTTGACCGTAATTTTCAGAAAGGAAATTGCGCAGACCGTCGTTTTTCTCGGCATAGGCGCGGGCCAAAACACGCACAAAGGATGCGCCATGGCGATCAAGTGTGAGCGCCAGAGCGGGTTGGATGAATGCCAACAGAATTCCTTCAAGATCAGCGGGTTCTTTTTGAATCACTTGATTCAAGGCCTGCAGCCGTTTTTCACTCATTTCATCCATTCGATGCTTGAAAACTTCCTGTACTAGGTTTTCCTTGGAGCCAAAATGGTAGTTCACGGCAGCAATGTTGACATCTGCTCGGGAAGTGACCTGCCTAAGCGAGGTTCCGGCAAAGCCGTGTTGGGCAAACAGGTCTTCCGCGGCATGCAGAATCCGTTCTTTGGTATTGAAATGGTTTGTCATGGGCAGCCTTATCGAATTAAACGATTGTTTCAATCGTATGCTTGTTGGGCAAAATGGTCAAGGCGTTGACTTATATGCTTGAATTTTCTTTGAAAGATTCTCCGGCAAATCCTGCTTAAATGGGCGCATATGATGAAAAAATGCTAAAATGCCGGTTTACCTTTCCCCTTCGTTTTGGAGTTATCGCATGGCCGTAGAACGCACCATTTCCATCATCAAACCGGATGCCGTTGGCAAAAACGTCATTGGTCAAATCTATTCCCGCTTCGAAAACAACGGCTTGAAAATCGTTGCCGCCAAAATGAAGCAGCTTTCCCGTGCCGAAGCCGAAGGCTTTTATGCCGTACATAGCGAGCGTCCATTCTTCAATGCGCTGGTCGAATTCATGATTTCCGGCCCGGTGATGATCCAGGTTCTGGAAGGCGAAAACGCCTTGCTCAAGAATCGCGAGCTGATGGGTGCCACCAATCCTAAGGAAGCCGCAGCCGGTACCATCCGTGCCGATTTCGCGGATTCAATCGACGCCAATGCCGTACACGGTTCCGATAGTCTGGAAAACGCCGCAATTGAAATCGCCTATTTCTTTGCCGCTACGGAAGTTAGCGCGCGCTGAGCGCTTGACCATGGCAGACAACGGCCTGATCAATCTGCTTAACCTGGACCGTGACGGTTTGGAACACTTCTTTGCCGACGAACTCGGCGAGAAGCGCTTCCGTGCCCATCAGGTCATGAAGTGGATTTATCACCGTCATGTCTGTGATTTCGAGCAAATGAGCGATCTGGGCAAGTCACTCCGCGAAAAGCTGCAGGGCAGGGCGGTCATCGAGCCGCCCAACATCGTGGTGGATAAACCTTCCAGCGACGGAACCCACAAGTGGCTTCTGGGCATGGATGAAACCAATGCCATTGAATCGGTATTCATTCCCGATAAAGGCCGGGGTACGCTGTGCGTCTCCAGCCAAGTGGGCTGCGGCCTGAACTGCCAGTTTTGTTCTACCGCCACACAAGGCTTCAACCGCAATCTGTCCACCGCCGAGATCATCGGGCAAGTCTGGGTTGCCGCCAAGCATTTGGGCAATGTCCCGCATAGACAGCGCAAGCTTACCAATGTGGTGATGATGGGCATGGGCGAGCCTCTGCTCAATTTCGACAATGTTGTGCGGGCAATGAGCCTAATGCGGGATGACAACGGCTTCGGACTGGCCAATAAACGGGTAACCCTGTCAACCGCCGGTCTGGTGCCGATGATAGATCGATTGTCCGAAGTCAGTGATGTGTCGTTAGCAGTATCTTTGCACGCTCCCGATAACGATTTGCGTACTGAGCTGGTGCCACTCAACAAAAAATACCCAATTGAAGAACTGCTTGATGCCTGTGTAAGGTATGCGCTGCGCAAACCCCGCACCTCAATCACCTTCGAATACACCATGATGAAAGGCGTCAATGATTTGCCAGAGCATGCACGGGCACTTTCGAAACTTATGCGCCGCATAGATGCTAAGGTACAGCGGGTAAATACTGCCAAGGTCAACCTGATTCCATTTAATCCTTTCATGGGAACCCGCTTTGAGCGCTCGGATGATCTTCAAATACGGGAATTCCAGAAACTTCTCCTCGATTCCGGTGTCCTAACCATGGTGCGACGTACTCGAGGCGATGACATTGATGCCGCCTGCGGCCAGCTGAAAGGCCAGGTTATGGATAAAACCCGCCGCCAAGCCACGTTCAATAAACGTCTTGCCATCGACAGCGTTACCCAAACCCACTGAGATACTATGGATCCCGTTCAAAACCCCTTATTCCGCGAACCTATTGGCACGATATTCCGTACAAAGCGCGAACAACTCGGCTTGAGTATCGAAGATGCCGCCAAGAGCCTGAAGTTCGGCTCCCATTTGGTTGAAGCCATCGAGCATGAACAGTGGGAAAAATTGGGCGCCCCTGTATTCGCCAAGAGTTACATCAATAGCTATATCAAGCTGCTTGGCCTTAACGAAGCCATCCGCGACGAAATCCCCAACCTGCAACGCAATCCCTCATTGAAAGCCATTACCGCAATCAAGATCGAACCGGCAGGCCGACGCCTGAACTGGTTGTTCGGGTTGATCAGCGTGGCTGCCGTCATAGCCGTGGTCGCTTATTTCAGTCTTCGGCAGGCTCAAGATGCCCCGGTCACGCTCGACAACCTCATTGCACTTGGCGATTCAGCAAAGCCTGCTGCGGACAACAACAAAGCTTTAGACACAACGGCCATCGCGTTACCTGGGCAAGTCGCCCCAGCAGAGCCTTCTGCGTTGCCTGCCGTAAGCGCGCCAGATTCAACGGGCACATCGGCTTCCGAACTGCGTATTGTTTCCGTAAAGGAAAATTGGCTTGAAGTCCGCGGTAAAGACAACGCCGTACTCTTCAGCGCACTGATGGTTGCCGGCCAGGAATATCGGCAGAGCATCGACAAAATAGGTAAAATCACGCTTGGCAATGCCAACAGCGCGGAAATCACGCGCGATGGCCAGGCTCTGGACATAAGCGCACTGGTGCGCGATGACATTGCCCGATTCAGTCTGGATGATGCAGGCCAACCGATAGCCCTTTCACAATAACACTCCAAAGAAATCCAAATTCTATGTCCGAACAATACGACGAACACGAACAAAGCGAACGCGTCAGGCAATGGCTGGCAAAAAACGGCTCCAATCTTCTGACGGCATTTCTTTTGGTTATTGCAGGGGTGGGCGGCTGGCAATGGTGGCAGGGCAAGCAGGTCAGCCAATCGCAGGAAGCCGGTTCCCAATACCAGAAGTTCACCCAAGCTGCCGATCAGTCCGACGCGGCTAAAGCCGTGGTTCTCGGTGAAGCCGTCATCAAAAATTATGCTGAGTCGGATTTTGCTTTCCTGGCAGCATTGCGTTTGTGCAAGCTTCATATGGATCAAGGCAAGCCTGAGTTGGCTATGGCTGCTTTGGACAAGGCCGAAAAAATTGCCGGCAATGAACAAAACGTAGAGTTGGCAAAAATCCGAAAGGTGCAGTTATTATTGGCCCAAGCGAAATATGCCGACGCCCAGAAAGCAGCCGATGCCATCAAATCTGTTTACTACCCTGCCAGCCTGATGGAAGCCAAAGGCGATATCGCGATGGCCAACGGTAAGCGCGACCAAGCCAGCGTCCTGTACCGGGATGTCCTGCTTGCACTTGATCCCGATTCCAGTTCACGGGCCATGATCGAAATGAAACTGTCCGATGCCGGTGGCACGGTTGAAACCACTCAGGAGATTCGTTAATGAAGCGCAAACTCATTGCCATCGCGGCCAGTATCGTTTTGATTACCGGTTGCTCCAGCATTACCGGAATCTTCAAGAGCTCAAAAGACAAAGCCGAGCAACCCACCAAGCTGACTGAAATCAGCAACCCGATGGCTGTTAAAAAACTTTGGTCGGTATCAATAGGCGAGGGCGAGGGCGATTTGGCCATCCGTCAAAAACCCGTCATAGACGGCGATACGGTCTATGCAGCAGACTCCGGCAATCAATTGCTGGCGCTGGATAAAGCCACGGGCAAGGTCAAATGGAAAATCAATCCAAACACTGAAGCCCAAAGCAAAGGTTGGAAGTTCTGGAAAAAAACCACACAACCGTTCGCACTCACCGGCGGTCCTGCAGCCTATTCAGGGCTTGTAGTGATTGGCGGGCGTAATGGCGAAGTGTTTGCGTTCAACGCTGTAGACGGTTCGTTGCTATGGAAAACCATGGTCAGTTCATCGGTCATCAGTGCGCCGCTGGTCACCTTCGATACCGTAGTAGTGCGTTCCAACGATGGCAAAATTTACGGTTTGGATAATGCCAACGGCGAAAAACGCTGGCAGTTCGATCGTGGCCTGCCCACGCTCAGCGTGCGCGGTAATAGCGCTCCGGTTCTTGGCCCCGGCATCATTCTAGTGGGTTACGAAGACGGCACGGTCATCGCTCTGCGCATGCAGGATGGTCAGCGCGCTTGGGAACAACTGATCGCCAAGGCCGATGGCCGCACTGAAATCGACCGTATGGCTGATATTGACGGTGAAATCCAAGTAGGCGACCGCGAAATTTTTGCCACCTCCTTCCATAATTCCACCATGGCGATTTCCATCAGCAATGGACAACCCATCTGGCAGCGCGACATCGGTAGTTATGCCGGAATCGCCATGCAGAGTGATCGGGTTTCATTGAGCGATAACACCGGCAACGTCTGGGCACTTGACCGCAACAGCGGCGCAGACCTCTGGAAACAGTCCGGTTTGTTACGTCGCGGCTTGACCACGCCGGTGGTGCAAGGCAATTTCCTGGTGATCGGCGATTCGGAAGGCTACGTACATTGGCTGGACAGCAGCACCGGTGAAATTCGCTCACGCACCTCGGTGGGCAAAGGCGTGCGTGGCAGCCCAGTGGTTTCCGATGACGGCATCGTAGTGGTTCAGAGCACCGACGGAAAACTCGCTGCGTTCGGCCTGGCCCAATAATCATGCTTGATATGGTCGCTCTGGTGGGGCGCCCTAACGTGGGCAAATCCACGTTGTTCAACGGTTTGACCCGGACCCGTGATGCCTTGGTGCACGACGAGCCCGGGGTTACCCGTGATCGCAACTACGGTATTTGCCGATTGCAAGAGGATCGACCTTTCATCCTTTGCGACACCGGCGGCTTATCCGGAGACGACGAAGGTCTGGCCGGCGCAACTGCCAAGCAAAGCTGGCAAGCTGCTAGCGAAGCCTCCGTCATCGTATTCGTTGTGGATGCCAAAACCGGGCCTGAAGTGCTCGATAACGAAATCCTTTCCGGCTTGCGCAAACTGGGCAAACCGATGATTCTGGCGGTCAATAAAACCGACGGCAAGAACACCGAAGATGCCATCCATGAATTCGCCCGTTTCGGCTTTACCCGCGTGTTGCCAATGGCAGCAGCACATCAACGCGGCGTTCCGGAACTGCTCGAACTGATTCTGGAGCTGCTTCCCGATCGTATCCAAGCCGAACCCGAAACCGATGACGGCGCTTTGCGCCTGGCATTCATCGGCCGCCCGAATGTCGGCAAATCGACCCTTGTAAACCGGCTGCTGGGTGAGGAGCGGGTCATTGCTTCCGACGTGCCGGGCACTACCCGTGACTCCATTAGTGTTGACCTGGAACGTGACGGCCGAGATTACCGCTTAATCGACACCGCCGGCTTGCGTCGCCG
>JAHEBG010000065.1 GCA_024642445.1 Gammaproteobacteria bacterium
GCGCTACATCCTGAATCATCAATTGCTCTTCGGTGAATCCAAAATCCATAACTGCCTCACATGATTTTCAACAGGGCTTATTTTACCCTTGTTACGCATACGTATGTATTGCAAAGCCGGTAAAATATATATATCTTTATATCGTGATATAAGGATATATATGAATCTAGCCGCTTGGTCGCAATGCCTTAAAGTTCTGGCGGACCCCACCCGGGTCCGCTTGTTGGCATTGCTTGAAAATGAAGAACTGACCGTTGCCGAACTGGCAGCCATTACCGGCTTGGCACAACCCAGGGTATCCACCCATCTGGCAAAGCTGAAAGAGTTGGATTTGGTTCGAGACCGGCGCTCGGGCGTCAGCGCCTATTACCGCTTCAATGACAAAGACCTGGAGCCCGCCGAGCACAGCCTTTGGCAGGCGCTCAGATCAGGCACCGACGACCCCCTATTAAAACAGGATTACGAGCGCTTACGCAGCGTGCTTGAACAACGGGCCGACGACGAAAACTGGCCGGATACCGTTGCCGGCGATATGGAGCGCCACTACTCGCCTGGCCGTACCTGGGAAGCCTTGGCGCGCACGGCATTACCGCTGATTGACCCTGGCGCGGTTCTGGACGTTGCCTCCGGTGATGGCGTACTGGCGGAATTGTTTGCGCCGTATGCCGAACGGTATGTCTGTGTCGATTCCAGCGAAAAGGTGGTGAGCGCAGCCGCAGAACGCCTGAAAAAATGGCCAAATGTATCGGTGCGTCAAGGCGATATGCATGCACTGCCTTTCGAAACCGCACAGTTCGACATGGTTTTAATGATGCATGCCCTGAGTTACTCGAAGAAGCCGGCATTGGCCATTGAAGAAGCAGCCAGGGTGTTGAACTCAAAAGGCGAGTTGCTGCTGAGCTGCCTGCTCAAACACGGCCACCGCAGCACGGTAGAACCCTATGGCCATGAGAACCTTGGGTTCAGCCAGAAAGAACTGATACGCTTCGCCGAAAAAGCCAAGTTGAAGGTCAAACACTGCGAAATCGTCAGCCGCGAGCGCCGCGCACCGCATTTTGAAATCGTGATGTTGTTGGCGGTAAAAGCCTGATGCTGCCGTGGAAAGATCCCGAGCGGGCATCTCTGCTCGAAGACGCGCTGACAAAGCGTATCCTCATTCTTGACGGTGCCATGGGCACCATGATCCAGAACCAGCAATTGCAAGAGACTGATTACCGTGGCACTCGATTCAGTGAAGGCTATGATGTCAGCGCACCGGCAACGCATAGCCACCATAGCGGGTGTGGCTGCAGCCAAGACTTGAAAGGCAACAACGACCTGCTGTCATTGACCAAGCCCGACTTGATAATGAATATCCATCGGCAGTACCTTGAGGCCGGTGCCGACCTGATCGAGACCAATACGTTCAATTCGACCCGCAGTTCGCAATCGGATTACCGGCTCGAACACTTGGCGTATGAGCTGAATATAGAATCGGCACGCTTGGCAAAGGCTTGCTGCATGGAGGCCGAACAGAGGACGCCGGATAAACCGCGCTTCGTGGTTGGCGTTTTGGGCCCTACCTCGCGCACTGCATCCATCAGTCCAGACGTAAACAATCCGGCGTTCAGAAACACCGATTTCGACACCTTGGTTGCCCATTACACCGAGGCCAGCAACGGCCTGATCGATGGCGGCGCCGACATTCTAATGGTGGAAACCGTATTCGATACATTAAATGCTAAAGCCGCAGTATTCGCCATCGATTCGGTTTTCCGGACGCGCGGTCAACGCTTACCGCTGATGATCTCAGGCACCATTACCGATCGCTCCGGACGCACCCTGTCCGGACAAACGGCCGAAGCATTCTGGTATTCCCTGCGTCACGCCAAACCCATGGCCATTGGCTTGAATTGTGCCTTGGGTGCCAAAGATCTACGGGCGCATCTTGATGTGTTGAGTTCCTGCGCCGATACCTACATTTCCTGCCATCCCAATGCCGGTTTGCCCAATGCTTTCGGAGACTATGACGAAACCCCTGAGATTATGGCGGAGCAATTGCGCGAATTCGCCGAATCCGGGCTTTTGAACATTGTCGGCGGCTGCTGCGGCACTACGCCGGCGCATATCCGTGCCATTGCCAATGCCGTAGGCAACAGCGCCCGTCGCCCCCTGCCTGAACTTCCGCCGTTGACGCGACTCAGCGGCCTTGAACCGTTCGTCATCACGCCAAACATCAATTTCGTCAATGTCGGTGAACGCACCAATGTCACCGGCTCGGCTCAATTCAAGAAGCTCATCGTTCAGAACGAGTTCGACAAAGCGCTTTCGGTGGCTAAACAGCAGGTGGATAACGGCGCGCAGATCATCGATATCAACATGGACGATGGCATGCTCGATTCAGAAGCCGCCATGGTGCACTTCCTGCGTCTGATTGCCGCCGAGCCGGATATCGCTCGGGTACCGGTGATGATCGATTCCTCGAAGTGGTCGGTGCTGGAAGCAGGCCTGAAATGGGTCCAAGGCAAGTGCGTGGTCAATTCGATTTCGCTCAAAGAAGGTGAGCACGAATTTCTCAGACAAGCCGAAATGGCCATGCGCTACGGCGCCGCCGTGGTCATCATGGCATTCGATGAAACCGGGCAGGCCGATACCTTTGAACGCAAAATTGAAATCTGCTCGCGTGCCTAT
Source organism: Gammaproteobacteria bacterium (assembly GCA_024642445.1). Taxonomy (GTDB): domain Bacteria; phylum Pseudomonadota; class Gammaproteobacteria; order Xanthomonadales; family Xanthomonadaceae; genus Arenimonas. The sequence continues at coordinate 2,671 of JAHEBG010000065.1, forward strand.
GCCTTGCTGACAGACCGGTTGGGTTTTGCGCCGGAAGACATAATTTTCGATCCGAATATTTTCGCTATCGGCACCGGAATTCCCGAACATGACGACTATGCCCAGGCTTTTATCAAAGCGTCACAGGAAATCAAACAGCGTTTCCCTTACAGCCATGTCTCCGGCGGGGTCTCCAATGTCAGCTTCAGCTTCCGCGGAAACACGCCTCTGCGTGAAGCCATTCATTCGGTTTTTCTTTACCATGCCATCAAGTCCGGGCTTGACATGGGTATCGTCAATGCCGGTGCCATGCCAATCTACGACGATCTGGATCCGTCACTTCGGGCTTTGGTAGAAGCCTTGGTACTCAACAGCAATAGCCAGGCCACGGAAAACCTGATGGCGCGTGCCGGTGCATTCCAAAGTGCCCGTGCCGAAGAGAACCCGGAAAATCAAGCCTGGCGCGAGTGGCCCGTTGCCGACCGGCTGGCACATGCACTGGTGCATGGCATCGATGCCTACATCGTGGAAGATACTGAAACGGCGCGCTTGGCCGCCGAGCATCCGTTGCATGTCATCGAGCAACACTTGATGCGCGGCATGAATGTGGTCGGTGATTTATTCGGCGCCGGAAAAATGTTCCTGCCACAAGTCATCAAATCGGCACGGGTAATGAAGAAATCCGTTGCCGAACTGTTGCCGTACATCGAAGCGCTCAAAGATGCCAACACAAGTGACAGCTCCAACGGAAAGATCATCATGGCTACGGTCAAAGGCGATGTCCACGATATTGGTAAAAACATCGTTGGCGTAGTCTTGGCCTGCAATAACTTCGAAATTGTCGATTTGGGGGTCATGGTTCCGGCTCAAACAATTATTGATGCCGCCATCGAGCACAAAGCGGTTGCCATTGGCCTTTCCGGGCTGATTACACCGTCCCTGGATGAAATGAGCCATGTCGCGAAGGAAATGCAACGCCAGAAAATCCGCCTGCCGTTGTTAATAGGTGGTGCCACAACATCTAGAGCACATACCGCCTTGAAAATCGCACCGCATCATGATCAACCGGTGGTTTGGGTTAAAGACGCTTCCCGCGCTGTTAGTGTTGCAGGCGCCGTCTGTAACCCGGAGGCCAATCAGGCCATGCTGGCCTCAGTTGAAGAGGATTACCGGATTATCCGGAAACGGCATGCGCAAAAATCCGATGCCAAGGCCTTGGTGACATTGCAAGCTGCTCGAGATAATGGCCTGAAGCTCGATTGGTCCGACTTCGATGCCGTAACGCCTGCCGTCGAAAACCGGGTGGTGTTCGATGACATCCCGCTGCAAGCCTTGATTGATACCTTCGACTGGACACCGTTCTTCCAAAGCTGGGAATTGTCCGGTCGCTATCCCGCGATACTTGAAGACCCAGTGGTTGGCCTTCAGGCCAGCGCTTTGTTTGCCGATGCTAAAGCGATGCTGGAGCGCATCGTTTCCGAAAAATGGATTACCGCCCGTGCGGTCGTGGCTTTCTGGAAGGCCGGCTCCGAAGGCGATGACGTACATATTGAAACGGAGTCCGGCATTGAAACCTTGCATTTCCTTAGGCAACAGGCACAGAAACCGGAGGCGCGCCCGAATCTCTGCCTTGCCGACTTCATCGCGCCGAGCACTTCCGGAAAGCAGGATTACATCGGCGCGTTCGCGGTCAACTGTGGCGACGGCGTTGACGCAAGGGCGAAAGCTTTCGAGCGGGCACTGGATGACTACTCCTCAATACTGCTGAAGGCGCTTGCCGATCGCTTTGCCGAAAGTTGTACCGAGTGGTTGCATCGCAAAGTGCGTACCGAATTATGGCCTTATGCTACGAATGAAAACCTTAGCAATGAAGCACTGATACTTGAAAAATATCAGGGCATCCGCCCTGCCCCAGGTTACCCGGCATGCCCGGACCACAGCGAAAAACGCACCTTGTTCCAATTGCTGCAGGCGGAATCCAACGTTGGTCTGCAACTTACCGAAAACTTCGCCATGCACCCGGCTTCAGCCGTTAGCGGCTATTATTTCTCGCACCCGCAAAGCCAGTACTTCGTGGTGGGCAGGGTCGGCCGTGAACAGGTGGAATCGTATGCCGAGCGCAAAAAAATCAGCCTGCAGCAGGCTGAAAAGTACCTTGCCGCCAATTTGGATTACGACCCAGAATAATCACCAGATAAGGTCGTCAGGTACCTGAAAACGCGGGTCGTCATAGCCTTCTGGCAGTGCCTGTTCGGTGCCGTCGCAATACAAAGCCAATAATGCGGGGATTTGTTGTTTTACAGCCAGCGCAATGTCCGCAGGCACCAGATGGAAGCGGCCATTGTTCTGCACAACACCCAGTTTGCCCGCGTTCAATGCCAACAATTGTTCTGCAGTGACATAAATGCGCTTGATCTTTCCGCTATAGGAAAAATGACGGACGAGTTCGGCATTGGCATCGTTCAAACAATGGCCGTCCAGAAGTTTCGATACCGTCTCTTTAGCCAGTTTTTTCTGCCGTGCCGCTTCTAGTTTTTCGGCCTCGGCACGCTCGCGATCGCGCTTTTCCTGCTGTGCCCGCAGGGCGAAAGCCTTAGCCAGATCGATTTCTTCCTGACTCTGTTTTTTGGCATGTGAATGTGCAGGCGCTGGCCTGCGTGTGTTGGCATTAGCCTGCTGTCGGGGCTTATTCGCCGATTTTTTAGCCGGCGCTTGTGATGGGCTGGGCGCTTTGAAGCCCAAACCCAGCAACTGGTCTTTGAGTGAATGGCTCATTGCTTCAATAATGTGGCGGTGGTGGCTCGCTGCCGGATTCGGCATACAGCATGGTACGTAGCGTTTTAAGATCTTCCAGTGCCCGGCGCAGCAATTCGGATTGCCGGTAAGCTTCCATCCGGGCTTCCGCCAGTGCATCGCTCATTTCAGTCAAGGCCTGCTCCTGAAAACTCAGGCGGGTCTCCAACTCTTCCAAGCGCTTTTCGGTAATGTCCGTCATTCAGCTGGCCGTACGCTGCACGGAGCGGCCACGGCCTATACCGTAATACGCCAGTCCTGCACTTTCCACGGTTTCCGGATCATAGATATTGCGACCATCGAAAATCACCGCATCGGCCAGTTGCAAGGCCAAGGCTTTAAAATCGGGGCTGCGGAAATTTTTCCACTCGGTAACCACCACCAAGGCATCGGCATTCTGCACTGCGGCATTGGCGGTTCCTACCAATGTCAAATCATTACGCTGTCCGAAGATGCGCTCTGCTTCGTGCATCGCCTCCGGATCGAAGGCCTGAACTTTCGCCCCTGCCTGCCACAGGCTTGCAAGCAGGTTTCGGCTGGATGCGGCGCGCATATCATCGGTATTCGGCTTGAAAGCCAAACCCCATACGGCTATGGTCTTGCCGGATAATTCGCCATTGAAATGGCGGCTGATTAATTCAAACAGTTTGTCTTTCTGGCGTTCGTTGACGGCTTCCACGGCACGCAGTATTTGCGCCTGGTAACCGTGCTGACCGGCAGTGCGTTCCAGTGCCTGCACATCTTTCGGAAAACAGGAGCCGCCATAACCGGCACCGGGATAGATGAAACTGTAGCCAATGCGGGCATCGGACCCAATGCCGTGTCGAACCATTTCAATATCGGCGCCGACACGTTCGGCAATATTGGCCATTTCGTTCATGAAACTGATTTTGGTGGCGAGCATGGCATTGGCCGCGTACTTGGTCAGTTCGGCCGAGCGCACATCCATGGCCACGATGCGTTCGTGGTTGCGGTTGAACGGCGCATACAGCCGTTTCAGTTCATCCAAGGCACGGTTTGATTTTGCGCCGATGACAATCCGGTCGGGGCGCATGCAGTCTTTAACCGCATCGCCCTCCTTCAAAAACTCGGGGTTGGACACCACATCAAAA
>JAHEBG010000066.1 GCA_024642445.1 Gammaproteobacteria bacterium
TGGAAGCATTGGCGGATTATCTGCGGCGCGTTGGACGCAACCTGGATACCGCGCTGCAAGCCGATGTTTTTGCGTTTCTGGCCGAGCGGGTGGAAGCGGGCTACGCCGCCAAAAGCAATGCACGCTTGCTTTCCACCCTGCGTGCGTTTTATGCATTGAAAAAGCGCAATGGCGAAATCCGCGAAGACCCCACCCGTTTGCTGGAAATGCCGCGCTTGCCGCGTTCGGTGCCGAAGGCCTTGTCGGAATCGCAGGTGGAAGCCTTTGTGGCCTGTGATGCCGGCGATGCGCCGGAGCAAATCCGTCTGCGCGCCATGGTGGAATTGATGTACGGGTGCGGCCTGCGCGTCAGCGAGTTGGTAGAGCTGCCGACGGCGGCGGTAAATCTAAGACAGGGCTTGCTTCGGGTTACCGGCAAGGGCTCGAAAGAGCGTTTGGTGCCCATGGGCGAAGAAGCCCAGTTCTGGCTTGAACGCTACCTGCAACAGGTGCGGCCAGTGCTGGCTGGGAAACGCGCACTGCCCGCCCTGTTTATTGAGACTAATGGCCAAGCCTACACCCGCCAGAAATACTGGTCAGCACTGAAACGCCGCGCGGTTCTGGCCGGCATTGATGCCGGTAAAGTCAGCCCGCACGTATTACGGCACAGTTTTGCCACGCATTTGCTCAATCACGGTGCCGATCTGCGGGCATTGCAGATGCTGCTTGGGCACAGCTCGCTTTCCACTACGCAGATCTATACCTTGATTGCCAAAGAGGGCTTGAAGAAAATGCACAAAGCCCATCACCCACGCGGTTAGGCCGTCTGTCGGCAGCAATACACCGCTTGTCGCCGTGTTCACGGCAGAGTCTGCGCAGTGTGGCAAACTAAGCCCCTTGTTTCATGTGGAATACTCTAATGAATGCCCGTTTAATTGCCATCGCCCTTTTTGGTTTCAGTCTGCAAGCCTGCGCCCAAAGCAAAGCCCCTGCTACGGCTGCAACGCCTGCGCCGGCATCAGCGCCGGTAAAATCCGGAAGCGATGCCGCCATTCGCGCAGCCTTGGGGAAAGTGGCACCGGGCGTCAATATTTCCAGCATTAAGGCCTCGCCGTTGTCCGGCATGATGGAAGTGATGGTGGACGGCAAAGTGCTGTATGTCAGCAGCGACGGCAAGCTTCTCTTGCAAGGTGCACTGATTGATCTGGGCAGCCGTACCAACCTTACCGAAGCCAGTGAGGCGGTTGCGCGGCAATCCGTTCTGGCAGGCATTCCGGACACGCAGAAAATCAGCTTTGCTCCGGCCAATCCTAAATATCGGGTTACGGTGTTCACCGATATCGATTGCAGTTTCTGCCGGAAAATGCACAGTCAGATCAACGACTACAACCGCCTTGGCATCGCCGTAGATTATCTTTTCTTTCCGCGGGCCGGTATCGGCTCCGAATCGTTCCAGAAAGCGGTCAATGTCTGGTGCGCACCTGATCGCAAAGTTGCCCTGACCATGGCCAAGGCCGGTACCAATCTGCCCAAGAAAAGCTGCAAGAACTTTGTTACCGTGGATTACAATCTCGGCAATAAAATCGGCGTCAACGGTACGCCTGCCTTGTATGCCGCCAATGGCGTAACGGTGGGCGGCTACTTGAGTCCGGCGGACTTGCTCAAAGCCCTGCAAAAACAGGATAAATGACTGAATAGGAACGCGAATGGGCGCGCGCTGCGCCCATTGACCGGTGCGATAAGGTAAAATAGCCTCTCAAAAATCCCCCCGGTGCGTGTTGCCATGATTGTTCTCGAAGGCCTTTCGGCCTTGTCCGCTTTCCGTCGCGATCGCCTGCAAACGCGTTTGCAGCAAATCTGTCCGGATGCGGGGGTAGCCGGTGCGTGGTTCGTGTATTTTGTACAACCCACGCAAGGGCAAATGCCCGATACCACGGCATTGGGCCGGATACTGGAAGCCTGCACTGGCCACAATACCCCGTTAACGGGCTCTGCCAGCCGTATCGTTACGCCACGGTTGGGTACGCTGTCGCCTTGGTCCAGTAAAGCCACCGAAATCCTTCAGGGCGCCGGTTTGCCGGTTCAGCGTGTGGAGCGCGGCATCCGCTTTGATTTACTGGGCATGCCCGAAGCAACCGAACAGGCACAGTGGAAAGCCATAGAAGCCTTGCTGTCGGACCCGATGACACAAACGGTATGCCGTGATTTGGCGCAGGCTCAGGCCTTGTTCGATCATCCGGCCCAGGGCACACTGCGCCGCATCGGCCTGGATGCTCTGCATCAGGCCAATACCGAACTGGGCTTGGCGCTGAGCACAGACGAGCTGGATTACCTGACCGCGTGTTATGAGCGCATGGGCCGTAGCCCGTCCGATGCCGAACTGATGATGTTCGCCCAGGCCAACTCCGAACACTGCCGCCATAAAATTTTCAACGCCCAATACCGGATTAACGGCGTGGATATGCCGCATTCGCTGTTCGGCATGATCAAAAATACCCACGCCAAATCCCCGCAGTTCACGCTCAGCGCCTATAAAGACAACGCTGCGGTGATTGAAGGCCATGCCGCCCGGCATTTGCGTGCCGATGAGCAGCACACCTACCGATTTGAACCGGAACAGACCAGCGCGTTCTGCATCAAAGTGGAAACCCATAACCATCCCACCGCCATCTCGCCGTTTCCCGGCGCGTCCACCGGCGCCGGCGGTGAAATCCGTGACGAAGGTGCTACCGGCCGTGGCGGCAAGCCAAAAGCGGGCCTCACCGGGTTTTCGGTGTCACATTTGCGCATTCCCGAATTGCCCCAGTCTTGGGAGCTGGCGCGGGTATTGAATCCGCGCATGGCCACCGCCCACGACATCATGACCGAAGGCCCGCTGGGCGGCGCCGCGTTCAACAACGAATTCGGCCGACCGAACATTAACGGCTACTTCCGCAGTTTTGAATTGACCGAAGCCGGCCAAACGCTGGCCTACGACAAACCAATCATGTTGGCCGGGGGTTTGGGCACGGTTGATCCCGGCCAAGTTCAAAAATTGCCCCTGCGTAATGGCGATGCCGTGATTGTGCTCGGTGGCCCGTCCATGCTGATCGGGCTGGGCGGCGGTGCCGCGTCTTCGGTCAGTTCCGGGCAAAGCTCCGAGGCACTCGATTTCGCTTCCGTGCAGCGCGATAACCCGGAAATGGAACGGCGTTGCCAAGAGGTCATCACCGCCTGCTTCAGTCGCGGCGAAGCCAACCCCATCCGTTTCATGCACGATGTCGGTGCCGGCGGTTTGTCGAATGCCATTCCAGAACTGCTGCACGATTCCAACATGGGCGGCATCATCGATCTGAATGCCGTGCCAACGGCTGACCCTTCGCTTTCGCCGATGCAGCTCTGGTGCAATGAATCCCAAGAGCGCTACGTGATGGGCGTTGCCCAAGAACACTTGCCTGCATTCGAAGCGCTGTGCGCGCGTGAGCGCTGCCCGGTGGCCGTGGTGGGTGTGGCTACCGATGAGGCGCGCTTGATTGTGGCCTACGGCGCCCGGCCGGAAACGCTGGAGGCGCTGGCGCCGGCGTCACGTGCCATCGATATGCCGATGGATGTCTTGTTCGGCAAACCGCCAAAAATGCTGCGCGATGCCGTGCCGCCGGTGCTTGGCAATTACCCGGAATTGGCGCTGGAAGGTATTTCGGTGTACGAGGCCGGCTTGAAAGTGCTGTCGCACCCCAGCGTGGCCAGCAAACAGTTTTTGATTACCATCGGCGACCGCAGCGTGGGCGGCATGACCGCACGCGACCAAATGGTGGGCCCGTGGCAGATGCCGGTGGCCGATTGCGCCATCACCGCCGCCGATTTCATCGGCAACCACGGTGAAGCCATGGCCATGGGCGAGCGCACGCCGGTAGCCGCGTTGAATGCTGCGGCTTCTGCACGCTTGGCGGTGGGTGAGGCCATTACCAATCTGTTAGCAGCCCCGATTGCCGGCCTTCAGGAAGTGAAGCTTTCGGCCAACTGGATGGCGGCAGCCGGCGAGCCCGGCGAAGATGCGGCCTTGTACGAAGCGGTAAAGGCCGTTGGCTTAGACGTTTGTCCGGCTTTGGATATCAGTATTCCGGTGGGTAAGGATTCTCTGTCGATGCAGTCGCGTTGGCAGGTAGACGGTGAGAGCCATGGCTCGCGTTCACCGGTATCGCTGGTGATTTCGGCCTTTGCGCGCGTGCGCGATGTGCGCCTGCAAAGCACCCCGGTATTGGATACTTCGGTGGAATCCGATATCTGGCTGATCGGCCTGGGTGCCGGTAAACAACGCATGGGCGCCAGCATTCTGGCCCAGGTACAGAGCACCTTCGGCGGCGAATGCCCGGATCTGGATGCGCCGGAACTGCTGTCGCAGCTGGCCAAGCTAATTATCAAAGCCCGCGATCAATCGCTGCTGTTGGCCTACCACGACCGTTCCGACGGCGGCGCCTTTGCCGCGCTGTGCGAAATGGCTTTTGCCGGCCATTGCGGATTGGACATCCGTTTGGACCGCTGGGGCAACAATGATTTGGCCTGCCTGTTCAATGAAGAACTGGGCGTGCTGGTGCAAGTGGCCAAGGAAGACCGCGCCGAGTTCGCCGATCTGATCCATCAATTCGAATTGACCCATTGCGCCCAGCGCATTGCCAAGCCGAACACCAGCGATGTCATCCGCGTTTTGCGTGGCGATGAATCGGTGGCGGCATGGTCATGGCAAACCCTGTTCGAAGCGTGGTGGTCGGTAACGCATGCCATGCAGAAAGGCCGCGATAACCCAGAGTGCGCCGATGCCGAATTTGCGGCAATGAAAAGCTTTGAGGCCGCGCCTTTGCACAGCCAGTTGCGCTTTACCCCGGAACTGCCGATGATTGCGAGCGGCGCCAAGCCGCGGGTAGCGGTACTGCGCGAGCAGGGCGTTAACGGCCAAGTGGAAATGGCGGCGGCGTTCACCCGTGCCGGCTTCGAAGCGGTGGATGTGCATATGTCCGATCTGATTTCCGGCCGAACCGATTTGAGCGGCTTTAAAGGCTTGGCGGCCTGTGGCGGATTCAGTTACGGCGATGTGCTGGGTGCCGGCCGTGGCTGGGCCACCAGTATTCTTGAGCGCGAGGCCCTACGCCAGATGTTCGCCGAATTTTTTGAACGCGATGACAGCTTCAGCCTGGGCGTTTGCAACGGCTGCCAGATGCTGAGCCAGCTGAAAGTATTGATTCCCGGCAGTGAAACCTGGCCGCGTTTCCTGCGCAACCACAGTGAACAGTTCGAGGCACGCCTGAGCATGGTGGAAGTGGTCGACTCGCCTTCGATTCTGTTGGCCGGAATGGCCGGATCGCGCATGCCGGTGGTGGTTTCGCACGGCGAAGGCCGCGCCCAGTTCAGCGAAGGCACCGAGCTTTCATCGGCACCGATTGCCCTGCGTTTTGTTGACGGCTTCGGCAATCTGGCCAGCAGTTATCCGGCCAATCCAAACGGCTCGCCACACGGCATTACCGGGCTGAGCTCGGCCGATGGCCGCGCCACCTTGATGATGCCGCATCCGGAGCGTGTATTTCTCAACCGGCAGATGAGCTGGCACCCGAAAGACGCCGGCGAATTCTCGCCCTGGATGCAGATGTTCATCAACGCCCGCAAATGGGTGAATTGAAAAAAGCCCGGCGATGCCGGGCTAGTTCAGATCCACCGCGTATTTTTTAAGCAGCTCCAGCGGAACGATTTCCAGCGCGCGAATATGCGTTCGTTTCAGGTGAACCTTGGGCGCCATGTTGTTTTCCGCCGCTTCCAGCCAGCGCGCGGCACACAAACACCAGCTGTCGCCGGGCTGTAAGCCGGGGAAATTGAATTCCGGCATCGGTGTTGATAAATCGTTACCTCTGAAACGCGAATATTCCAAAAACGCCTGCGTGGTTTCAACACAAACGGTATGCGAGCCGCGGTCTTCATCGCAGGTATTGCAATGGCCGTCTCTGAAGAATCCGGTAACCGGGTTTGTGCCGCAAAGCTCTAAGGGCTCGCCAAACACATTCAGCGATTCATCGATTTTCATGAATTAATTCCTTACACGCTACCGATGAAATCCTTCTTGCCGATCAGCACGCCATTGTGGCGCAAAATGTTGTAGGCGCTGGTGACGTGAAAATAGAAATTCGGCAGACCGGCATGGTGCAGGTAGTTGGCACCGGAATATTCGCGCTTGGTGTCTTTGCGCAAAATCACAATTTCACGGGTAGCCGCATCTTGAAAGCGCTCGGCCGGAATGCTCTGGATGAACACCACCGTTTTGGCAATACGGTCTTTGTAATCCAGCAGGGTGGTTTCGGTGTCTTCGAAGGTGGGCATATCAACGTTGGCCAAACGGGCACTGACGCCTTTGGCGAAATCACAGGCAACTTGGATCTGCCGGCCCAGCGGGAACATGTCCGGCGCCAAACGGGCGTTCAGAAAATGGCTGAAATCGCACTGCAGGCTCTCGGCATGGGCTTGCGCTTTATCAAGGCAGGCATCCAAGGCCCGTAATGTGCGTGAAAAGGCAGGAACGGTGGCAT
>JAHEBG010000067.1 GCA_024642445.1 Gammaproteobacteria bacterium
CGGCGGTGGCCATGTTGGCGTGCGCCCGAATCGGCGCCGTGCATTCGGTGGTGTTTGCCGGATTTTCACCGGAAGCCATAGCTTCACGCATTGAAGATTGCGGCAGCAAGCTGGTGATTACCGCCAGCGCTGGCGCACGCGGCGGCAAATGGCTGCCGCTGAAAGCACAAGTGGATGCCGCCTTGAGCCACCGCGGCAGCCAAAGTGTGGAGACCGTGCTGGTGGTGCGCCATGGCCCGGTTACGCCACCGATGCAGATGCCGCGCGACCGTTGGTTCGATGAAGTAGTGCAGAGCCAGAGTGCCCAACATGCGGCGGCACCGATGAATGCGGAGGACCCGCTGTTTATCCTGTACACGTCCGGCTCCACCGGTAAACCCAAAGGCGTATTGCACACCACCGCAGGCTACCTGTTGCACGCCAGTTTCAGTCACCGCGCGGTCTTCGATCTGAAGCCCGAGGATGTGTATTGGTGCACGGCCGACGTGGGTTGGATTACCGGCCACAGTTACGGAGTGTACGGGCCGTTAGCCAATGCCGCGACCACCCTGATGTTTGAAGGGGTGCCCAATTATCCGGATGCCTCCCGATTCTGGCAGGTGGTGGACAAACACCAGGTAAGTATTTTCTATACCGCGCCCACGGCGTTGCGGGCCTTGATGCGTGAGGGCGATGCCCCGGTACTTCGGTGCAAGCGCAGCAGCTTGCGGTTGTTGGGCACGGTTGGCGAGCCGATCAATCCGGAAGCCTGGCGTTGGTACCATTGCGTTGTGGGTGAGAGCCGCTGCCCGGTGGTGGATACCTGGTGGCAGACCGAAACCGGCGGCATATTGATTGCACCGCTGCCGGCGGTTACGCCGCTCAAGCCGGGTTCGGCCACATTGCCGTTGTTCGGTGTACAGCCGGCTTTGCTGGATGCCGAAGGGCAAACCGTACACGGCGAAGGCGAGGGCAATCTGGTGCTATTGGATTCATGGCCAGGCCAGATGCGCTCGGTGTACGGCGATCCGCAGCGGTTTTTCGATACCTACTTCAGCACTTATCCGGGGTGCTACTTTACCGGTGACGGCGCGCGCCGCGATGCCGACGGCTATTATTGGATTACCGGGCGCGTAGACGACGTACTCAATGTTTCGGGGCACCGTTTGGGTACCGCCGAAATTGAAAGCGCACTGGTTTCGCATCCGGCCGTGGCCGAGGCCGCCGTAGTAGGCGCGCCGCACGACATCAAAGGCCAGGGCATTTATGTGTTCGTAACCTTGAAGAACGGGCAGACGGCCAGCGATGCCCTGCGCTACGAGCTGATACGTCATGTGCGCCAACAAATCAGCCCCATTGCTGCGCCGGATTGGTTGCAGTGGGCGCCTGGGCTGCCGAAAACCCGTTCGGGAAAAATCATGCGGCGCATTCTGCGCAAGATTGCCGAAAACCAGACCGATGCCTTGGGCGATATCTCGACATTGGCGGATCCGGGGGTAGTGGCGCAGCTGGTGGCTTCGCGGTTGTTGCGCGATTAATCCAACGCCACCAGTTCAATCTGAAAACCCAGGCTGTACAGCCGTGTTGCCAGCGGGCTAAGCGCCTCGAAGCGGCCCTCGCGTAAGCTCAGTTTTTCACCGGCCAACAAGGTTTGCAGCATGCTATCGGCGCTTTTCGGGCAAATGCTAGCCAAATCATGGCGCACGCGCTGCGGATGGCTGTGCAGCTGCATGTGGCTGCTCAGGTAGATCCGGTAACGGCGGTCGCTACGGTCGTTAGCAAAAGAAAGGATGTTCGAGTTCATGCAGTCATCGTAAATCAGCCTTGATGCCTGCAGTCCAAGAATTTTTCGGGGGTAGGGTTTTGCCTAGAATCCGGCATGGCACTAGAATGGGGTTAAATCGTAAGGGGATTCAATGCATAACTACAGTGAAATCTTCCGTGCCCGCGCGCGCCAGTACCATACGGCCATGCAAACGTTTCCGCAGGCGCGTGATGCGGAATTCCTGGCATTGCTGGAAGACCTGCCTGCTACGGCGATGGATGTTCTGGATGTGCCGTCCGGCGGTGGTTATCTTTCCGGCTATTTGCCATCGCCGTTGCGGTTGAGCAGTTGCGACTTCAGTGCCGGCTTCGCCGAAACCGGCGTGCCCTTGGCCAGTACAAGCCAATTGCCGTATCCAGCAGACAGTTTCGATGCCGTGTTGTCTTTGACCGGCTTGCATCATGTGAATGTTGCTGAGCAGGAAGCTTTTCTGGCCGAATGTTATCGCGTGTTGCGCAACGGCGGCCATGTTTTGGTGGGTGAAGTGTTGGCCGGTACGCCGGTGGATGCCTTCTTGAATGATTTCGTGCATCGGCATAACAGTCAGGGTCACACCGGTGAATTTCTCGATGCCTCGTTTCTCAATCGCTTGCGGCACGCAGGCTTTTCAGATGCCGGCATGATCCGTAGGGATTACGTCTGGCGTTTCCCCGATGTTGCCGCGCTGTGTTTTTATTGCAGAAACATGTTTGGTATCGATAGGGCAGATGATGACATGCTGAAAAACGGCTTACGCGAATTTCTGAACTACCGTAGCCTGCCCGGCGGTGGTATTGAGTTGCCCTGGCAGCTGGTATTTTTTCAAGCGCTGAAGCGGTAAGCAAGACCAACGGCAAGCAGACCACACAGCATGCTCAAGACCGCATAAGTCATGGCAATCACCCAGTCGCCACGTTTGAGCAAAGCAAATGTTTCAAGCCCGAATGCCGAGAACGTGGTGAAACCACCCAATACGCCGGTCAACAGGAACAGCCGTAGGTTGGGTGAAAACCAGGAGTGCTTGGCGGCCAACGCGAACACCAGGCCTGCCAATAGACAGCCCAGCACATTCACCACGAAGGTAGGCCATGGAAATTTTTGTTGCAAGGTGTGTGGCAGTATCCAGCCGGAGAGGGCGTAACGCGATACCGCGCCGAAAGCGCCACCTAGCGCTACCAACATCCAATGCATTGTTTACTCCAGTTCACGGCGAAATCGCTCAGGGCGTAAGTGCTAGCGTTATTTGCAAACACTTTATGCCTGATGGCAGGAATGGGCAACAAAAAAGGCGCCAAGGCGCCTTTTCCGAAGCCAGTAGCGACTTAGTTTGGTTTGCCGATGAGCTTATAAACCGTTGCGCCTAGAACGGCACCCACAATCGGTGCAGCCCAGAACACCCAAAGTTGTTGTACAGCCCAAGCGTCTGCGAATAGGGCGACGCCGGTGCTGCGTGCCGGATTCACCGAGGTGTTGGTCACCGGTATCGAGATCAGATGAATCAGCGTAAGGCAAAGGCCGATGGCAATGGGTGCAAATCCGGCCGGTGCCCGTGCATCGGTGGCACCCAGGATTACAATCAGGAAGAATGCGGTGAGAACCACTTCGGTGATAACGGCCGCCTGCATCGAAAAGCCGCCCGGCGAGTGTTCGCCAAAGCCGTTAGAGGCAAAGCCGCCGGTGCCGGCAAAATCAGCCTTTCCGGAGGCAATTAAATACAGAACACCACCAGCGGCTATCGCACCCAGCACCTGGGCCACGATATAAGGCAAAAGGTCTTTTGCCGGGAAACGCCCGCCGGCCCACAGGCCAATGGATACCGCCGGGTTCAAATGGCAACCCGAAATATGGCCGATGGCATAAGCCATGGTTAAAACGGTAAGGCCGAAAGCCAGCGATACGCCGACGAAGCCGATGCCGAGTTCAGGGAAAGCCGCCGCCAATACGGCGCTACCGCAGCCGCCTAGCACAAGCCAAAACGTGCCGAAAAATTCCGCTCCGAGTTTCTTCATCTGCATGCTCCATTTGGATTTTTGTTAGGGATTATTCGATGATGCATTCAGGCGAAATCTCCCTCCGCCTGCCGACCAACATAAACGCTGAAAAGGCTTTTGTACATAAGGCTGGCCTTTTTAAGATCAATGAAGGAATCAGCGAATATGCAGCGTAAGTGATTCTGCCTTCCAGTCCAGCGGTATGCTCAGACGCTTGTTGGCGGCATCGTAGTGTGTGTTAACGAGCGTTTTGCTACCGATGCGAACTACGGCAGATTTGGGCCAGTTATGCACCACCAGTTCAATATGGCGCGTTAGTGGCCTTCCTGTGAAGTCACCGCTTCGCTTCAAGGTAATGTCCAGGGCTTGACGCTTTTGTTCGGCGGAAAATGTTAGCCGTTCGAACTTTTTGGTGGCAATAGCTTGCGGATCCTTGCCGTCGTCGTCATACATTTCGCCCGTTGCCGTTTGCACCGTGGCATCGGCATAATAATGCAGTTGCAAGTGGCTGCTGTCATAAACGCTGGTGTTGGCCATGTCAGCCGCCATCGGGATGAATGATCCGGCTTTAACGTATACCGGCAGTGTTTTCAATGACACCGGCGCGTCGATGCGTTGGCCGCCGTTATGTCGCGTATCGGTCCAGTAATCAAACCATACGCCTTTTGGCAGTTCCACGTTTACCGACGTTACGCCCGGTGCAGTTACCGGAGTTACCAGAAAAGCATCGCCCCAGAAATAGGACTGTGCATTGTCAATCAGTGCCGGGTTGCTTTCATCGCTGAAAAACAGCGGCCGCATCAACGGCATGCCGCTCAGGCTGTTCTGGTAGGCCAGGCTGTAGTTGTAGGGCAGTAACCGGTAGCGTAGATTCACGAACGGCCGCAGGATATCCTGCGTACTTGCATCATGAAACACCGGTTCGGACGCTATATGATCTTGGGCGTGCGGCCGGTACACCGGTTGAAACACGCCGTATTGCAGCCAGCGGATATACATTTCGGCATCGAACGTTTCGCCACCGGCGAAGCCACCCAGATCGGAGTGGGTATACGCAAGGCCCAATAAACCCATCTGCAGTGCCAGTTCCACCTGTGGCTTCAGCCCATCCCATTCGCGTGAGACGTCGCCGGTCCAAGGCAGCATACCGTAGCGCTGGCTTCCGGCGAATCCGGAGCGCATCATGATGAAAGGCCGTTCATCGGGCGTGTCCTTCAAGGCATTTTCGTACACCATTTTGGCCCATTGATGACCGTAGGCATTATGCACGGCTGCACCGCTGCCAATGGCATGCATGGCATCGTCCGGATGAACTTCCGGTTCGCCCAGATCACCCCACCAGCCGGCTACACCCTGCTTTTTCAAGCCGCGGTAAATGTTCCAGAACCATGCTTGCGCTTTCGGGTCGAACACATCCACCAGGCCGGTGTTGCCGAAATAAAAATCGAAGGTTTTCGGTTTGCCATCCGGGCCGGGCGTAATCGCGCCAGCATCTACCGCTTCCTGCCAGCGTTTAGAGCTGGTCAGAATAAACGGCTCAGTGACCAAAATGGTATTGACGCCGTCTTTCTTCAAATCGGCAATCATACCTTCAGGGTCAGGAAAGGCGTTGTTATCCCAGGCCAGATTGCCCATATGGCCTTTGATGTCAGGGCCAAACCAATACAGGTCGAGTATGACGGCATCCACCGGGAACCCGGTCTGCTTAAATTTCGCCACCGTATCCAGCACTTCAGCCTGTGTCCGGTAACCAAAGCGTGACGCGAAATTGCCGAATGCCCAGCGTGGCGGCAACGGTTGCCGTCCAGTAACGGCGGTGTAATTGCGTAGGATATCGGGTGTGCTGTTACCGGCAACAAACAAATACGCAGTTCGGCCTTCAACGGCTGAGAATTCAAGGAGGTCTTTATCGGTCTTGCCCAGATCAATGCTGCCACTGGCGGTATTGTCGAACAGCAGCAGATATTTGTTGCTGGATACCACCGCCGGCACACTGTAATACATCTGTTCGGCATGGGTGGTATAGCCGTAGCTGGCCTTGTTGTATAGCGGCAGTTTAAATCCGCGCCGATCCATACCCAGCACACGTTGGCCGGTGCCCATCAGTTTTTCCTGCGGTTGCAGGGCAAAACGGAATCCGCGTTGGCCTTGCGCAAGCTGCAGGCCGCCATTTTCTGCCAGCAACGATTTGCCATTTTTCATAAAGCGTAGCGAAAGCGGCTCGCGCTCGATGTCTACCCACAGCGCATCACTGCCGAATCGCCAGCCGGTGTGGCGTTCTTGCAATCGGTACTTTCCAGGCTGAGCCGCTACAGCAATGGCAAAAGAATCCATCTGTGCCACGCCGTTCGGCTGATAGAACACTTCAACCGCCTCGGCGTTGTAGAAGCGCACACGTACCGAGCCTTTGTCGGTGCTAAGCCTTAGTGTCTGGCCTTGCCGTTCAATTCCGGTGACGCGCTGCTCTAGGGCAAGTGCGTTGCTGCTGAGCGAAGCAAACGCAAGAAACAGCAATAGGTGGCGCAATAAAATAAACGTGGACTTCATGGCAACTCCAGTATCAACGACTGCAGTGGTGCGATATCCAGTGCCATGCTGCCGTTCATGTGCGTAACATTTAGCACAGCAGCACTACCGCCGAGCTGATCTTTTAACCGATAC
>JAHEBG010000068.1 GCA_024642445.1 Gammaproteobacteria bacterium
TGTGAATAGGGTTCAATATGGCTGCGGTCGTAATGCTCGATACGCAGGGTTTTGTTGTCAAAATCAATGTCTCCTATTCGGGCATTGAATTGAATATGAACACCCTGGGCTTCGGCCGCATCGATCATGGCAAGATTGAGACGGCCACGGTGTACCGACCATATCACTTCGGAATCGTCTTTGCCGTAACGCAGAAAGTGGGTACTGCCGTCAAGGTTATGCACTCTGCGGCCGCGCATCATCACCACCTGGGGCATTACTTCGTCATCCAGACCGGCTAGCTGCAGTGCATAAAGGCCACGGTACGCCAAGGCCAGATTAATCGATCGGCCGCCTTCCACGCCGGCCTTGCGCGGATCGGGGCGCTTTTCATAAATTTTAACGGTGTGGCCCTTTTGTACCAGCAATATCGCCAATAGGGTTCCGGCCAGCCCAGCACCCGCAATATGAAGGGTTTGCTTATCCATGCTGTTGCGCCCATTGTTTGATCAATCGGACTGCGTGGTAACAATCCGTAAAACGGTTGTAGAGCGGTGTGGGTGAAAGCCGGATGACATCCGGCTCACGCCAGTCGGCTATGACCTTATTCGCGCTAAGGAAGTCGAACAGCGACCGTCCTTGACTGCGTCCAGCCAACACCTGCAGGGACAATTGACATCCGCGTTGCTCGGATGCCACGGGGGTAACACTTCGCAGTACGTTAGACAGTTCCTGTGCGATGCCTGTCTCAAGAAAGGCGGTCAAACGCACGGATTTTTCTCGCAGTGCCGCCATGCCGGCGGTTTCGAAGATTTCGAGCGAGGCGCGTAACGGGGCCATGGCAAAAATTGGCGGATTGCTCAGCTGCCAACCGTCGGCACCCGGTGTGCTTTCGAAGTTTGGTTTCATTTGAAAACGGATATCCTGCCGATTGCCCCACCAGCCGTTGAAGCGTGGCAGTTCTGCAGTGCTGTGGCGTTCGTGCACGAAGGCACCTGCTATCGCTCCGGGTCCGGCATTCAAGTATTTGTAGCTGCACCATGCGGCGAAATCGGCATTCGAATCGTGCAACTGCAGCGGAAGATTGCCGGCGGCGTGGGCCAGGTCAAACCCTACACGGCAGCCATGACGCTGCCCCAGCTCGGTTACCGCCTGCAGATCGAACGCCTGACCGGTACGGTATTGCACGCCGGGCCAGAGCAACAATGCCGTGCGCTGGCCATGCTGTTTAAGCGCCTCCTGCAAGGCGCTCATTGAGACGATACCGGTGCTAGGGTCGGCCTCGACTTCAATCAGGCAATCCTCAGGACGGTACCCATGGAAGCGTATCTGGGACTCGACGGCATAGCGATCGGAGGGGAATGCCCCTTGCTCGATGATTATGGCATTGCGCTTGGGTGTAGGCCGGTAAAAGCTGACCATCAGCAAGTGCAGGTTCACCGTGAGCGAATTCATCGCCACCACTTCTACAGGTTTCGCACCGACACAATTTGCAAGCAATTCACGAAGCTCGCTGTGATAGGGCATCCACGGATGTTTCGCGTGAAAATGGCCTTCAACGCCGAATGTGGCCCAATCCTCCAGTTCCTGATCTATCGCCGCACGTGCAGTCTTCGGCTGCAAGCCAAGGGAATTTCCACAGAAATAGTACTGCGGGGTATTGCCGCCGGGAATGAAAAACTGCGATCGGAATCCAGCCAGCCGGTCCTCAGCATCCAAGGCTTGTGCCGTTTCTTCGTTAAAATGCATGTCGCTCACAGGAAAGCTCTCGCATCCATGCCCAGCCACTCCAGGGCGGACTTATGAAACAACTGCTGTTCTTCCGCAGGGCTACGCTGCTGCGCATGGATTCCTGCGCCGGGCTCTTGTTCACCCAGGGGGAACGGATAATCGGTGCCGAGCATGATGCGCTCAATGCCTACGCTGTCTATCAGGTATTGCAAAGCCCTGTCATCATGCACGCACGAATCGTAGTACAGGCGTGATAAATAGGCACGGGGATTGATCGGGTTGTCGGTAGCCACCAAATCCGGGCGCATGTTGAAGCCATGTTCGATGCGGCCGATGGTGTAGGGGAAGCTGCCGCCGCCGTGTGCCAGCATCACGCGCAACTTCGGAAATTGCTCGAGTACGCCACCGAAAATCAATGCGCAGGCGGCACGCGATTGTTCGGCCGGCATACCTACCAGCCAGGGCATCCAGTACTTCGGCATGCTGTCGGTGCCCATCATGTCCCATGGGTGCACCAGCACTGCGGCACCCAGGTCTTGCGCCGCCTCAAAGAAGGGGCGGAGTTCTTCGGCATCCAGATTCCAGTCGTTGATGTGTGAGCCGATTTGCACGCCACGCAGGTTCAGTTGATCCATGCAGCGCTCAAGCTCCTGAATGGCGAGGCGAGGCGATTGCATGGGAACGGTGCCGATGCCGGCATAATGCTTGGGGAATGCGCGACAGGTTTCAGCCATATGGTCATTCAGGCTTTGATGCAGTTCCAATGCCTGATGGGCAGCACCCCAATAGGAAAACATCACGGGTACTGTGGAAATCACCTGGACTTGAATGCCGAAGCGGGCGTAGTCGTCGATGCGTTCCTGCGGATCCCAGGTTTTCGGCCAGATTTCACGGAAGAATTTCCCGTCTTTGTAAATACGATGCCGGCCATCGTCGCCATGATGAATCACCGGAAAGCGTTTATCGCCGTACTTTGTGGCCAAATCAGGCCAGTCTCGGGGCAGATAATGCGCATGGGTATCGATTTTCAGCATTGGGCAAGGTCCTATGCCGCAAGCCAATTGGAGAACGCCGCATACAGCGGGATACCTATGGCCAGATTGAAGGGGAAGGTAAAGCCCAGCGACGCGGTAATGCAACGTCCGACATTCGCTTCAGGCAACGAAGCACGCAGTGACGCCGGTGCCGCGATATATGAGGCACTGGCAACCATGGTGCCGAATACGGTGGCAGTTGCAGCATCCATTCCAATGAAATGACCGGTAGTTACGCCCAATGCGCCGTGCAACAGTGGCAGCGCTGTGGCATACAAGCCCAGACGGAATGCTTCCCGCCCTACCTGCCGAAGTTGTCCGGCTGCGGTCATACCCATGTCCAGCATAAACAACATCAATGTCCCTTGAAAAAGCTGGAAATACATGGCATCCACTTTGGCAATGCCGTCTTTGCCGGAAAGATAGCCAATGGCCATACCGCCTATCAACAACAAGGCCGTTTTGCCGGTCAGCACTTCACGCACCTGATGCCAGCGGATGCCGTCACCGCCTTTGGCCAAGGCCAAACCGATGAGGATTGCCGGAATTTCCAACGCCACGACCAAGGCTACCAGAACGGCATCGGCCGGTTGTCCGCTGCGTTCGGTGAATTGTTGTGCGGCAATGAAGGTTACCGCGGAGACCGAGCCGAAATGTGCGGCCAAGGCCGCAGCATTGATGCGGCCGTCTTTCAGCCATAGTTTTGCCAGCAAGAACGCACTGACTGCAGTTACTACGCCCAAAGCAAGTGTGGCCACGATATACAACGGCAACTGTTCGGGCGTTTCCTTTCCCAACGCTACGCCGCCCTTCAGGCCAATGGCCAACAACAGAAAAATGGAAAGATAACTTTGTATGGCAGTCGGTATTTCCAAATCACTGCGCAACAGCCGTGCCACCATGCCAAGCGCGAACGCCAGTACTACCGGTGAGAGCAGGTTTGCTGTTAAAAGCTCAGTAGAAAACATACAGTGTCCTTATTCAATAGTGGCGAAGTGCGCCGGTGCCGGATTGACGTGGCCGCATTGATCACAGGTACGTAGATCAATAGAAGGGTAGAAGCGGTCGAAGATGGCGCCGAATTGGGTTTCAATATCGATAAGGTGGAAAAACTCTTCGTAAAGCTTGTGATTGCATGCTTGGCAGAACCACATCAGGCCGTCGTTTTCGTGCGGCAGGCGTTTACGTTCAATGACCAGGCCGATGGAATTGGGCATGCGTTGCGGTGAATGCGGCACATGCGGGGGCAGGTAGAACATCTCCCCTGCGGAAATCGGCACATCTTGGACTGCGCCATCGATCTGCAGCTTCAGAACCATGTTGCCTTCCAACTGATAAAACCACTCCGGACCGTCCTCGTAATGGTAATCGGTACGCGAATTCGGGCCGGCCACCACCATGACAATGAATTCGCCATCGACGATACATTTGTTGCCAACCGGCGGCTTCAAAACGCTTCGGTATTTTTCTATCCAATGCTGAAGATTGATCGGCAGCAGGTTCACTGTGAGGGCTCCTGAAGGTGTGCAATGCATTTCAATTCGATGGCAATCGGTGTGGGTAGCGCGCTGATACCCAAGGTGGTTCGGCACGGCGCCTCAGACGGAATGGGAAAGTATTCGGCCCAAACGCGGTTATAGGCGGAAAAATCGGCAGACATGTCGGTTAAATATACCGTCACGTCCACAAGATCGGACAGCTGGGCACCGGAAGCCTGCAAAACGGCTTTGACATTGGCAAATACAGCATGGCACTGGGCAACGATATCGTAAGCGGCCAACGTGCCATCGGCATGGTAACGGTTTCCGGCAATGGTATTGTCCGTGGCAGATCGGGGCCCGATGCCTGAAAGGAATAGCAGGGTACCCACACGGCGTGCGTGCGGATAACTGCCAACGGCTGACGCGGCGAGAGCGGTTTGCACG
The DNA here is from genome assembly GCA_024642445.1 of Gammaproteobacteria bacterium. GTDB lineage: Bacteria > Pseudomonadota > Gammaproteobacteria > Xanthomonadales > Xanthomonadaceae > Arenimonas. The sequence goes on from JAHEBG010000068.1 coordinate 4,670, forward strand.
GATTCATTTTTCATAGCGGCTCCAGCACATTTCAACGGCTTGCCGGTATTCTTCAGCCGCCTGCGCCGCCGATGCAATTCCGTTGTTCAGGGCTTTCAAGCGGCCGTCCTTCAAGGCATAAATCCACGAGTGCACCTGAACCGGCTGGCCGCGCTGCCAAGCATCCTGCATCACCGTGCTTTGGCAGACATTCAGCGCCTGCTCAATCACATTCAATTCACACAGCGCCGAAGCGCGCTGGGAAGAATCAAGCATATTCAAACGTTGTTGGTGTTTGTCCATGACATCCCCCACATGCCGCAACCAGTTATCGGCCAAACCGATCCGTCGCCCATCGAGTGTGGTTTGTATGCCGCCGCAGCCGTAGTGGCCGCATACGATGATGTGTTCGACCTGCAGTAGATCGACTGCGAATTGGATGGTGCTCAGACAATTCAGATCGGTAGGAACCACCACATTGGCGACATTGCGGTGTACGAACACTTCGCCCGGTTCCATGCCGGTAATCTGGTTTGCCGGTACGCGTGAATCCGAGCAGCCGATCCAGAGGTATTTAGGGTCCTGGATTTTTGCCAGCCGTGCGAAAAAATCCGGGTCTTCGGAAATCGTGCGTGCAGCCCATTCCCTGTTCTGCTGTAAAAGATGGTTCAAATCAGCCATGCTCATTTCCTAGGCATACGGTTTTAGGTTCAGTGAAGAATCGCAATGCTTCCACGCCACCTTCGCGGCCATAACCCGATTGTTTCATGCCGCCAAAGGGTGTGCGCAGGTCACGTTGCATCCATGTGTTGATCCAAACAATGCCACACTCCAGCTGCGATGCCATACGATGTGCACGCGCCAGATTAGTGGTCCATACGCTGGCAGCCAAGCCGTATTTGGAATCATTTGCCATGCGCAATGCCTCAGCCTCGTCATCAAACCGGTGAACCACCACCACCGGCCCGAAAATTTCTTCTTGGCAGCAGCGTGCAGACATCGGTAAATCGGCGATTATTGTGGGCTCAACATACCAACCGCCGTTATGCGTTATGGCATTGCCGCCGCAGAGTACGGTGCCGCCTTCGGCGCGCGCCAAGGCTATAAAATCCATAACCTTGCGGTAGTGGGTTTCAGACATCAATGGCCCCATCTGACTGTTCGGATCTTCAGGCGGGCCCACCTGTAAGGCCTTGGCTGCAGTCACAAGCTTGTTTGTAAATGTCTCGAAGATTCTGCTTTGTATCAATAGCCGCGAACTGCAAAGACAGATTTGACCCGCATTCTGGAAACTGGCGCGCAGCAATGTGGCTGCAGTATTGTCCGGAGCGTCATCGAAGACAACAGCCGGATTTTTCCCGCCCATTTCCAGTGTGAGTTTCTTGAATTGCTCGGCGCATTCCAATGCGATTTTCCGGCCTACAGCGGTTGATCCGGTGAAACTGATGGCTTTGACTTCGGGGTGTGCAACCAGCGCTGCGCCCACATCCGCACCTGTGCCTTGAACCACAGACAAAACGCCGGGAGGAAATCCTATGGCCGCGGCGGTTTCCGCCAAAAGGTCGGCTGACATCGGGGTAACCTCACTGGGTTTGCCGATGACGCAATTGCCGGCAGCCAATGCCGGGGCCAGTTTCCAGCTGAGCAGGTATAGCGGTAAATTCCAGGGACTGATCACAGCCACCACGCCCAAGGGCGCGTGCAGGGTATAGTTCAATCCGGCTTCCTGATGAAATGCCTGATCCAGACTTTGTAAGCCGGTGGCAGCAAAAAAACGGAAATTGGC
>JAHEBG010000069.1 GCA_024642445.1 Gammaproteobacteria bacterium
TGCATCACTCTCAGTTATTTTGTAGTGCCAGCTGCATATCGCGCTGGCGTTTTTTCTCGCTCTGACGCATGGTCCACCAGGCGATCAGTGCTGCAAAGGAAACCACCAAGATCATCAATGAGGCCAATGCATTGATTTTCGGGCTGACGCCCATACGAACCGACGAGAATATCTTCATCGGCAAGGTGGTGGATGACGGTCCGGATGTGAAGCTGGATATCACCAGATCATCCAGCGACAGCGTAAACGCCATCAGCCAGCCTGACAAAAGCGCCGGTGCGATGATGGGAAGCGTGATGACGAAAAACACTTTCAGCCGGTTGGCGCCGAGATCCATCGCGGCTTCTTCCAATGACCGGTCAAGTTCTCCTAAACGGGATGAGACGATGACGGTGACGAAAGCCATGGCAAAGGTGACGTGCGCAATCCACATGGTAGCCATGCCGCGTTGTTCGAAGATACCGAACCAGTCGCCGAACGATACGAACAGCAGCAGCATTGAAAGACCGGTAATCACTTCCGGCATCACCAATGGCGCCGTAATCAGTGCGCTGAACAGTGTTTTCCCGCGGAATTTCCGGAAGCGCGTCAACACCATGGCCGCCATGGTGCCGATGACTACTGCTGCACAGGCCGTCATAAAGGCCAACTGCAAACTGACCTTGGCAGCGTCAATCATCTGCTGGTCTTTAAACAGTTCAACATACCACTTGGTGGAAAACCCGGCCCAGACGGTAACCAGTTTCGAGGCATTGAATGAATACACAATCAAGCTGAGAATCGGTCCGTACAGGAAAATGAAGCCCATGGCGAGCATCACCAGGCTGAATCGCGATAAGCGTGCGTTCTGACTCATACCAGTTTCGACTCCATTTCCTTGGCCTGCGACTTATGGAAAATCATGATCGGGAACAACAGAAGCAGCAGCATCACAATCGATACGGCTGAGGCCACCGGCCAATCGCGGTTATTGAAAAATTCCTGCCAGAGTACACGGCCGATCATCAAGGTTTCCGGACCACCCAGCATTTCGGGAATGACGAACTCACCTACTGCAGGAATCAGCACCAGCATTGAACCGGCGATGATACCCGCCTTTGACAAAGGCAAGGTGATTTTCAAAAAGGCTTTCCATGGCTTGGCGCCTAAATCACTGGCAGCTTCAAGTAAGCGTAGATCCAGTTTGACCAGATTGGCGTACAGCGGCAGGATCATAAACGGCAGGTAGGCGTAAACAATTCCGATGTAAACGGCAATCGGCGTATGCATTATCGCCAACGGCTCATCGATGATGCCTGCACCCATCAATACGTTATTGAGCAGGCCATTGTTCTTGAGGATGCCGATCCATGCGTAGATACGGATCAAGAAGGATGTCCAGGACGGCAGAACCACCAGCATCAATGCGATATTGCGTGTTGCCGGATCCATCCGGGCGATTGCGTAAGCCATCGGATAGCCAATCAGCAGGCACAGGAACGTTGAGATAACAGCAATTTTTATCGAGCTGAGATACGCATTTACGTATAGCGAATCATTGATTAGGTAAAGATAGTTTTTTGGATTGATATTCAGGCTCAAATGGCCGTCAACCCAATCGAATACAGGTGTATACGGCGGCATGGCAATGGCCGCCTGTGAAAATGAAATCTTGAAGGCGATCGCCAAGGGTATCGCGAAAAACAGCAACATCCAGATATACGGTACGGAAATGACCGCCCACTGCTTTCCGGGCAATCTGCGTCGGATGGAATGCAGCAGGCTGCTCATGAAGTCAGCACCACACCGGCGTTGTCGTCCCAGCTCAGCCATACCTTGTCGTTCCAGGTGTAGCTTTCAGAGTCCCAACGCCGCATGTTGACGAAATTGCAGAGCACTTCCACTCCGCTGGGCAAACGCACGTGATACACCGAGTGCGAGCCGAAATACGCGATTTCTTCAATGACCCCTTGAACCTTGTTGTATTTCTGCTCCGGCTCATCCTTACTGATGTGCATTTTTTCGGGGCGGATTGCGAATGCTGCTTTCATGCCATCATAGCCGGTAATACCGTGGCCTACATAAATCGGCGTTTCCAAGTCCGGCGTCCGGATTGTCACGTAATCTTTTTCGTCTTCATCCACTTTACCTTCGAACATGTTGACCGAACCAATAAAGCCAGCGGTGTAGCGGCAACTCGGCTGTTCGTAGATTTCATCCGGGGTTCCGATTTGTCGGATCTTGCCGGCATCCATTACTGCAACCCGGTGTGCCATGGTCATGGCTTCTTCCTGATCATGGGTCACCATGATGCAAGTGACATTGAGTCTTTCTACAATGTTCACCAGCTCGATCTGCATCTGCGAGCGCAGCTTCTTATCAAGTGCCGCCATTGGCTCATCCAACAACAGCAGCTTAGGGCTAGTGGCTACCGCTCTGGCCAGTGCAACGCGTTGCTGTTGACCGCCGGACAACTGATGCGGCTTACGTTTAGCCATACTTTCCATCTGAACCAAAGCCAGCATTTCTTCCACGCGTCTGGCCACCTCGGCCTTTGGCATGTTTTTCTGTTTGGGTCCAAACGCTACATTCTGCTCTACGGTCATATGCGGGAAGAGCGCATAGGACTGGAACATCATGTTGACCGACTGATCGTAAGGCGCAATGTTGTTGAGCACCTGACCATCAAGGATGATACGGCCGGCACTGGGTTTTTCAAAACCTGCAAGCATCCGCAACAGCGTTGATTTCCCACAACCCGACGCGCCCAGCAAAGCAAATATTTCGCCCTTCCGTATATTGAGGCTGACATCATCAACGGCGACGAAATCATCAAAGAGCTTACGGACATTCTCAATGACGAGATAGTCGTCCTGCGACGCAGTATCACTGGCGCTTTTCACTGCTGGGTTTTCTGTGCTTTGCTGGTTCATACGTTTCCCGATTTCAAAAAGTTGGGCAGACCCTAAGGCCTGCCCTGTATTTTACTGCCCAGTTTTCAGACTGGTCCAAATACGGTTGAACAGACGATCGACTTCAGGTGGAAGTACGGCCAGACTGAACAGACCTTTTTTCGCATCAGCTGTTGGGTACACGCCCGGATTATCCAGCAGTTCCTTATCGATCATTGCAAGCGATGCTTTGTTGGCACTTGCGTAGGCCACATAGTTTGAAATTTCCGCCGACACTTCCGGACGCAGGATGTAGTTGATGAAAATGTGGGCATTGTTGGGATGCTTGGCATCTTTTGGAATGGCCATCATGTCGAACCAAACCGCAGTACCTTCTTTCGGAATGATGTAGTTCACTTCAACGCCGGCATCGGCCTCTTCGGCACGGGTAGCGGCCTGGAAGATATCACCGGACCAACCCACGGCCACACAGGCATCGCCGTTGGCCAGAGCATTGATGTATTCGGAGGAATGGAACTGGGTAATGTAAGGACGCAACTCTTTCAAGCGGGCTTCGGCCTTGGCGATAACGGCTTCATCGAAGCTGTTGGGATCTTCACCCAGATAGTTCAGTACTGGCGGTACGATTTCCGACGGCGAATCGAGGAAATATACGCCACAGGATTTCAGTTTTGCCAGGTTTTCCGGATTGAACACCAGGTCATAGCTGTCAACGACATAATCATCGCCGAAGATTTCCTTGATTTTCTTGACGTTGTAGCCAATGCCTGTGGTGCCCCAAAGATAGTTAACGGAATGTGCATTGTCTTTATCGAGCTTGGCGATATTGGCTTGGATTTCAGGATCAAGATTGGCAAGATTGGGCAACTTGGACTTGTCGAGCGGCATGAACACCCCGGCCTGGATCTGGCGGGCAAGGAAGGTCAGCGAAGGCACAACCACGTCGTAGCCGGTGTTTCCGGTAACCAGTTTGGTTTCCAGCACCTCATTGCTGTCGAATACGTCGTAGGTCACCTTGATGCCGGTTTCCTTCTCGAAGTTAGCCAGTGTGTCCGGCGCGATGTAATCGGACCAGTTGTACACATTAAGTACTTTTTCTTCTTCGGCCGAAGCTGCGCCGGCATTGTCTTTATTCCCGCATGAGGCCAGTACCATTGCAGTAACAGCTAAGCCTAATAGTTTCAATTTCATGATTCAATTCTCTCTTAGTGGTGTTAATAAAGTCACCCTGCCGTTACCGACAAGCCCCAGACGTCTAAGCAATAGCCTTTGCCGTCTCATCCAATGACATCCATGTTTTATCGAACAACTCATCGATTTCTTTGCGCGTAATCACCAGTGGCGGTGACAGCAACATAGAATCGTTGGTTGCACGAAGTATCAAGCCATTACCCAATGCCATAGTACGACATAAGGCGCCGACCTTGCCACGGTCCTCGAAAAATCGCCTCGCGCTTTTATCCGGAACCAATTCAAGCGCACCAAGCATTCCAGCTATTCGTGCCTCTCCTACCAAAGGATGCTCAGCCAGCTCCTGCCAGCGTTGTGCCAGATAAGGCCCGGTATTTTCCCGGCAATTTTCCAGAATTTTTTCTTCTTCTAGAATACGGATATTCTCCAAAGCCACAACAGCACATACCGGGTGTCCGGAGTAGGTATATCCGTGTGTCAGTTCGCCGCCCTTGTCTCGAAGTACGCGGGCGACCCGCTCGTTGAATATGACAGCACCCATGGGAATATAGCCCGAGGTTAAACCTTTGGCTGTAGTCATGATGTCGGGTGTAAAGCCGAAATAATCGGCACCGAACCATTCACCGGTGCGGCCATAACCGCAGATCACTTCATCCGACACCAGAAGCACATCGTATTTCCGGCAGATACGTTCGATTTCAGGCCAATAGCTGCGCGGTGGAATATAGACACCTATAGCACCCATTATAGGCTCACCGATAAAAGCCGCAACACGATCGGGCCCGAGCTCAAGGATTTTCGCCTCTAAGCGCTGTGCTGCCAACAGTCCGTATTCCTGTTCCGAATGCTCGCCACCGTCTTCGAAGAAAAACGGCGGTTCAATGTGGTGAATATCGGGAATCGGCAATCCGCCCTGGGCATGCATGGATTTCATTCCGCCCATACTGGCGCCGGCAACGGTGGAGCCGTGATAGCCATTGTAACGCCCGATGATGATGTTTTTTTCTGGCTTATCCTGCACCGCCCAGAAATGCCGGACCATACGCAATACGGTATCGTTGCCTTCCGATCCTGAGTTGGTAAAAAATACGTGATTCAGATCGGCCGGCGCCAACGCCGCCAATTTTGCCGCCAAATGCACGGTAGGTTCGGTGGTGCATTGAAAAAAACTGTTGTAAAACGCCAGCTGCTCCATTTGCTTCGCCGCAGCAGCGGCAATGGATTTACGGCCATATCCTACATTCACACACCAGAGTCCGGCGAAGGCATCCAGCAGTTTATTGCCCTGGGCATCCCACACGTGGCAACCTTCGCCCCGGGTTAGTATTCGAGTGCCCTTTTTAACAAGATCCGCGTTGTCGTTGAACGGATGGATATGGTGCGCGGCGTCTAAAGCTTGCAGTTGTTGAAGATTAGCCACCATTACCCAAGTTCCCTTATACGTTCAACAGCAGGAACTCGCGTTCCCATGAACTGATGACGCGGAAAAAGGTTTCATATTCCTTGCGTTTGATGCAGACATACGCTTTGCAGAAACGCTCACCAAGAATCTCAGCTAAGGCCTCGGAGCGCTCGAGGAATTCAAGCGAGTCCTGCATCGATTTTGGCAGATCGTATCCGCCTTGGGCATTGGTATCGCCCACCGAGGGCGCCGTGGGCATCAGCTTCTGCTCTATCCCAAGCAGACCGCAGGCCAGTGTGGCGGCAATGGCAAGATACGGGTTGACATCGGAACCGGCAAAACGGCTTTCAACACGCATGTTCTCCGGCGAGTCATAAGGAACACGCAGACCGCAGGTCCGGTTGTCGTAGCCCCACTGCACATTCTTCGGTGAAACCTCTCCGTAAACCAAACGCCGGTAGGAATTCACGTTAGGCGCAAAAAACGCCATGGCCTCAGGAATATAACGTTGCAAACCGCCCAGATAATGCATGAACAGCGCGCTGTGACGTTCGCCATTCTTTCCGGTGAACACATTTTTACCGGTTTTGGCATCAACAATGCTCTGGTGGATGTGCATCGAACTGCCCGGCTCGTTTTCCATGGGCTTGGCCAGGAACGTGGCATATATATTGTGGCGCAATGCGGCTTCGCGCATGGTGCGCTTGAACAAGAACACCTGGTCGGCACGCGACAAGGGATCGGCATGAATGAAGTTGATTTCCAGCTGCGCCGCACCTGATTCGTGAATCAGGGTGTCAACATCCAGCTCCATCGCCTCACAATAGTCGTACATCAAATCCAGAATCGGATCGAATTCGTTGACGGCATCGATGGAATAGCTTTGGCGCGCGGTTTCAGGACGGCCACTGCGCCCGGCAGGCGGCTGCAGCGGAAAATCCG
>JAHEBG010000070.1 GCA_024642445.1 Gammaproteobacteria bacterium
CGGTTTGGCGGACATCTTGGATGTTTGGGTGCAAATTTAACTTCTGTGCCAGATTGCCCATACTCTCCGCTGTTTTGCGATTGCGCGAAAGTACCGAATCGGATTCGAAAATATTCAAAACTGCCAAAGCCGCAGCGCAGCCCAAGGGGTTGCCGGTATAGCTGTGCGAATGCAGAAAACCTTTCTCTCGGTCTTTCGAGAGAAAATCAGAAAATACCGTTTCAGTGGTCAATACCGCCGACATCGGTAGGAACCCTCCGGTAAGGCCTTTCGACAGACACAGAAAATCCGGGCGGACACCTGCCTGCTCGCAGGCGAAAAAGGTTCCTGTGCGGCCGAAACCCACGGCGATTTCATCGGCTATCAGATGGATTCCGTAGCTGTCGCAGATACGGCGCGCTTCCGATAGGTAGGCAGGGTGGTACATGCGCATGCCGCCGGCGCATTGCACCAGCGGTTCCAGAATGAGCGCACACAGCTGATTATGGTTCTCGCTGACCAGTCGTTCCAGATCTTTTGCCGCTCTCAGCGCGCAGTCTTTGCTGCTTTCACCCTCGTGTCTGAGAAACGCATCCGGCGACGGCGCGAACAGAGGCTCGAGCAATAGCGGTGAATACACGCGGCGGTACAGTGGGATATCAGCCATGGACAATGCGCCGAGGGTTTCCCCGTGATAGCTGTTGTTCAATGCCATGAAGCGTGTTTTTCCGGTTTTGCCTTGGTTGGCGAAACTGTGGAAACTCATTTTCAAAGCGACTTCAACGGCTGCGGAACCGTTGTCGGCGTAAAACACACGGCTCAGACCTTCCGGCGCCAATGCCAATAAGCGCTCGGCCAGGGCTAGTCCGGGTTCGTGTGAGAAGCCCGCGAAAATGACATGTTCCAGCGTGTTCGCCTGTGTGGCAATGGCATTAGCAATACGTGGCTCGCTGTGTCCGAATAAATTCGTCCACCAGCTGCTGATGGCATCCAGATAGCGGTTGCCTTCGATATCGGTAAGCCATACGCCTTGCCCGGAACGAATAGGTATCAGGGGCAGGGTTTCGGGATGCTCCGCCATCTGCGTACAAGGGTGCCAAAGCGTGCCTAGATCGCGCTGCAACCATTCAGCCATACCCTGCGGCGTGCGGTGTTTGGACATTTTTCCGGTTCCTCTCTAGCAAGGCGGGGTGAAAAGCGCGACAATGAGACATGAGTTCTTTGCCCATTATCCATGCCCGTGAACAGATTGAAAACAGCAACGGCACACGCGAGCTGTTAGATCTTGAGTTTTCCAATGGCGAACGCCGTCGTTATGAGCGCTCCATCCAGAAAGGCCACGGCGCAGTGATGATTGCCGCGATGCCCGATAAGGACACCGTACTGCTGATCAAAGAGTATGCCGCAGGCACACACCGTTATGAGCTGTGCCTGCCGAAAGGGCGCATTGATGCCGGTGAAACCGTTTTGCAGGCCGCCAACCGTGAATTGAAGGAAGAGGCCGGATTCGGAGCCCATAGCCTGCGTGTGCTTCGCTCGATTACGCTGGCGCCTACCTACATGTCGCATGCCATTGATCTGGTGCTGGCTGAAGATCTGTATCCGGAAAGATTAGCCGGCGATGAGCCCGAGCTGTTGGAAGTCATTCCGTGGCGGCTGGACCGCCTGCATGAACTGGTATTGCGTGAAGAGTTTTCGGAAGGGCGTAGCATGGCAGCCTTGCTGGTGATCAAGGAAATGCTGAGCGCTCGGCCATGAACGATTGGTTGCATGAAATCAGTCGAATAGCGCGTCTGGCCGGCGAAGACATCCTGTCGGTTTATGCCCAGGATTTTGCCGTGTCCGCCAAAGACGATGCATCGCCTTTGACGCAGGCGGATTTGGCGGCACATCAGAGAATTGTAGCCTTATTGCCTGAGATCGACGCTGGAATTCCGGTGTTGTCGGAAGAATCGGCCAGCATGCCTTGGGATGAACGCAAGCGCTGGGATCGATATTGGCTGGTTGATCCGCTGGATGGCACCCGCGAGTTCATCAAACGCAACGGCGAGTTTACTGTCAACATCGCGTTGATTGAAGACGGTCATCCGGTATTAGGCGTTGTGTACGCACCCGTGCTCGACTTTTTGGTGGCCGGCGGTCACGGTATCGGCGCGTCTTGGCAGCAGGCCGGAGACAGCGGCAAGGCCAAAGTGCGCTCTGCGGCATCGCCTCTGCGGGTTGCTGCCAGCCGTTCACACCGCGATGCTGTTACCCAAGCGTTTCTCGATCGTATCGACATTGCCGATACTCTGGCATTGGGATCATCCCTGAAATTCTGCAAAATCGCTACCGGTGATATCGACATCTATCCCCGCTTCGGTCCAACCTCCGAATGGGATACCGCTGCCGCTCAGGCTGTGCTTGAGGCGGCCGGTGGTGGTGTATACACCCTGGATGGCTTGCCTTTGCGCTATAACCAGAAAGATTCTCTGTTGAACCCGCATTTCATGGCTGTGGGTGATGGCAATATTCCGTGGAAATCTTGGTTATGAGCACTGCCCTAGAAGCCTTGCTAGATACCATGCGCGCCTTGCGCGATAAAAATTCGGGTTGCCCATGGGATTTACAACAGGATTTCCGCAGTCTTGCGCCCTATGCCATTGAAGAGGCCTATGAGGTTGCCGATGCCATCGAGCGTGGAAACCTTGAAGACATCAAAGACGAGCTGGGTGACTTGTTGTTTCAAGTGGTGTTTCAGGCGCAATTGGCCAGTGAGCAGGGTATGTTCGATTTCTTTGATGTGGCGGATGCCATCAACCGGAAAATGCTGCGCCGCCACCCGCATGTTTTTGCCGGCGCGCAAATTGCAGATGCCGAAGCGAAGACCGAAGCTTGGGAGCGGCTCAAAGCTGCTGAGCGCAAACAGAAATCCGGTAATGATGCCAGTGCCTTGGCTGGCATTTCCAGTGGGATTCCAGAATGGCAACGTGCCCATAAACTGCAGGCGCGTGCAGCAACGGTTGGCTTCGATTGGCCGGACGTATCCGGCGTTTTCCAGAAGTTGAATGAAGAAATTCAAGAGGTAGAAGCCGAGTTTGCCAAGGGCCGTGGCCATGCGGCGTTGGAGGATGAAATCGGCGATATACTGTTCGTCTGCGTTAATTTGGCTCGGCACGCGCAGGTCGATTTCGGCACAGCACTGCGCCGCGCCAATGCCAAATTCGAACGTCGGTTCCGTGCCATGGAAGCGGCGTGCATCATGTCAGGAAATTCTTTGTCGGCCATGGACTTGCAAGCGCAGGAAGCCCTATGGCAACAGGTTAAACGTCAGGAGGCCGCCAATGACCCGGTTTGATTCACTGCAATCGTTTTATCCTTATTACCTGAGTGAACATCAGAACTTGACCTGCCGACGCCTGCATTTTGTAGGAAGTTCGCTGGTTCTCGGTTGCATCGCCGCATTGATACTGACCGGCCAATGGTTCTGGTTGCCGGCAGCGTTGCTGTGCGGATACGGCTTTGCCTGGGTCGGGCATTTCGTTTTCGAGAAAAACAAGCCGGCAACTTTTCGCTACCCACTGTACTCGTTCATTTCCGACTGGATCATGTACAAAGACATCCTGACCGGAAAAATCCCGTTTTAAGGGCGTTTCACGCCAATATCACCTGTTCTGGGGCAATCTTCACAAAGATGAAGCAGCCGAGGAAGCGCCATGAAACGTGAAAATCAATCCGGATTAATCTTGTTGGTCGAAGACAACCGCAGCCTTTCCGAGGTCGTTGGCGAGTACTTCGAGAGTAAAGGCTTCGGAGTCGACTATGCCGGCGATGGCATGGACGGGTATCGACTGGCCACCAAAAACAGTTATGACGTCATTGTGTTGGATCTGAATTTACCGCGTATGGATGGTTTGCAGGTCTGCCGAAAATTGCGCGATGACGGCAAAATCTCCACGCCGGTGCTGATGCTGACTGCACGGGATGCAGTTTCCGATAAAGTCCTCGGTCTGGAAGCCGGCGCCGACGATTATCTGATCAAGCCATTCGCGATTCAGGAACTTGAAGCGCGAATTCGCGCATTGATACGACGTGAACGCCGCCAGGTGAGCACCGAAGTATATAAAGTGGCCGATCTGATTCTGGACACCGGCAGCCTGCGGGCAACCCGCGCCAGTCGCGAACTTACCTTGTCGCCCATTGCACTGCGCCTCTTGGGCATTTTGATGCGTGAGTCGCCGCGTGTGGTCAGTCGACGCGATATCGAGCGTGAAATCTGGGGTGATGAATTGCCCGAATCGGATACCTTGCGCAGCCATCTCTACAATCTCCGCAAGGCCATCGATCGCGATTTCGACAAACAGCTGCTGCATACGGTTCAGACTGCGGGATACCGCATCGTGGATCTGGATGAACAGCCCAAGGCATGAGCAGAAAGCATGGACTGCGTAAGAAGTTCTGGTCTGCTTTCGTATTGCAGGTAGCGGCGGTCTGTTTTGCAGCGGTTATCGGTGTGTATGGCGCTTCTGTGGTCATCAAAGACATTCTGATCAAACAGGCATTGCAGGATGAAGCCCGTCATTTCTGGCAACTGCACGACAACAATCCCAATACCCAGGTGCCTGATACCTTCAATATGAAGGGCTTTCTGCTCGATATGGAGCAGGTTTCAGCTTTGCCGCCAAAATATAAATCGCTCGGGCCGGGCTACCACAGTTTCGAGAAACAGCATGGCGGTGAATTAATCTGGGTGGAGAACCGCGGTAATCAGAAGCTGTTGCTCATCTTCAAGCAGGAGCAGGTGGATGCCCTGGCATTTTGGTTTGGCGTTGTGCCCCTGATTCTGTTGTTGGTGGTGGTGTACGCCATGGTTTTTTTCAGCTACCGGACCTCGAAACGGCTGGTTTCACCGGTGATTTGGCTTTCCAACCAGGTTCGCGGTTGGGATCCGAAAAAGCCCGATGTTTCCGGGCTGTCGCCCGGTAAATTGCCTGCCGACATGGACAGCGAGGCTGAAGTTCTGGCGGAGGCATTGCATGAATTCGGTCAGCGCATTGGACAATTCGTAGAGCGTGAGCAGAATTTCACCGCCAACGCCTCGCATGAGCTGCGCACGCCCTTAACCGTTATACGGGTTGCCAGCGATATGGTGTCCACCGAGAGCGGGCTGTCACCGATGGCGCAACGCTCCATTCAACGCATCCAGAAGGCCGGCAAGGAAATGGAGTCCTTGATTGAAGGATTTCTTCTGCTGGCACGTGAAGATGATTTCGGGCACAGCGAACAACCGTATTGGATATCAGAAGCGGTCTGCGATGAAGTGGATAACGCGCGTGTGCTTATCCGTGAAAAACCCATTGCGCTGCGAATGCAGATTATCAATGATTTCAGGGTAGACACGCCGTATTACGTGGTTGCTACCGTGGTCGGAAATCTCATCCGCAATGCTTGCCATTACACCGACTCGGGCGAGATCACGGTCAAAATTGACGCTCGTCAAATCGAGGTCATCGATACCGGAATCGGCATGAGCCAGGAGCAGCTGGCGCGGATTTTCGATCTTTTTTACCGTGGCGATAACAACAATCAAAACGGAAAAGGTATCGGTATGTCGCTGGTGAAACGGTTCTGTGACCGTTTCCAGTGGACCATATCGGTTGCCAGCACGCCGGGTAACGGTACGGTTGCGACCATCGGCATACCTGAAGCATCTAACCTTATTGCATCCTCCTCTACACGTACCAATCCAAACCCATGAGCCAGAACAAACCCATGCCATTTATCAAAAAAATTCTGATTGCAGCCGCAGTAGTGGCAGTTGCCTTTGCCGGCTATCGGTACCTCGCTTCTGGGTCGGCCGATGAGGCCAGCCAGTACCGTACAGAGCCCACCGCGGTTGCCGACCTGCTCTCGAGTATTTCCGCAACCGGTACGCTGGGTGCTACCGCAACGGTTGAAGTAGGCACGCAGGTTTCAGGGACTCTGCAATCGGTTGAGGTGGACTTCAATGATGCTGTGACTGTTGGCCAGATCATCGCACGTATTGACCCTTCCACCTTTCAGGCGCGTCTGCAACAATCGCAGGCAGCTTTGGCCAGTGCGCAGGCATCATTATCCGAGGCGCGTGCCAGTGCCTTGAGTGCCGAGCGTGAATATCAGCGCAAAACGCAATTGGCGGCGCAACAACTGGTTTCGAAAACCGACCGCGATTTGGCCTTGGCCTTGCGCGACCAGACCGTGGCTCGTGTGTCATCGGCACAAGCGCAGGTAAAGCAACAGCAAGCTTCGGTTAACAGCGCAATGCTCGATCTTGAAAAAACCGTCATCCGATCACCGGTAGACGGTGTGGTACTCGCGCGCAATGTCGAGCCGGGGCAAACCGTGGCGGCCAGTCTGCAAACCCCGGTATTATTCAAGATTGCCGGCGATTTGC
>JAHEBG010000071.1 GCA_024642445.1 Gammaproteobacteria bacterium
TCTTTGGTATAACTAAAGCCGCCGTATACCAACGCCAATGCGCCGGCAATCATCAAAATCAATCCCAGAATACGCAGACCGTTCATAGGGTTCTCCTTAGTTATGTGAACTCAGTGTAGCAATAACGCAAGCCAGCAAAAGCCAGCGATATTTACATTAGCTGAAACTTCTGAGAAATCACAAACAAAATTCCCAGCAGAGCCGCCGTGCCAAACACTGCCAGAAACCATTTGCCCACGGTTTTCATACGCGCCACATGGTCATCATAGGCCCGTTGGTTGATATACAGGTTGCCGTCAGCGGTGACCCGTATCAGGTCTTTGTCCAGATAGTATTTGATCTGAGCTTCCATGCCGCTGGCCAGAGTGTTTCTTGCAACGGCCCTTTCTCGTGATGTGGCACCGGCTTTTTGCAATGCGGTAATCAGCATTTGCCGCTGTGCGGCGGCATGGGTTGCTGCATGTAAGGCGGGATTCATCTGCGGTCTCCTTTCAATAGGAACGTAGGATCAATGCGTGCGGGTAACGGAATAATCGGCCAGTGCCAGCAAGGCCTGCTTCCATGGGCTATCGGGAACAGCATCGAGTGCGGCCTTGGCGGATTCAGCATGCTGTTGTGCCAACTGCAGGCTGTAGTTCAGGCTGTCGGCAGCTGTAATGGCAGCCAATACCTCCGGCATCGCCTCAGCATTGCCGCTTTCGATGATCTGACGTAGCCGGGTCTGGGTGTCGATGTTGGCATGGCGCATGGCATGGATGACCGGCAGCGTGGCTTTGCCTTCGGCCAGATCATCGCCCAGATTTTTGCCCAAGGCGGCCGAATCGCCGGTGTAATCCAGCACGTCATCGGCAATCTGGAATGCCATGCCCAAGTGATGGCCGTAGCCATCCAGATTTTGGCACTGCGTTTCAGAGCAACCGCTGATATGAGCGGCCAAGCCGGTAGCGGCACTGAACAGCACGGCGGTTTTACGCTCGATGACATTCAAATACGTGGCTTCATCGGTATCGGGGTTGTGCACATGCAACAGCTGCAGCACTTCGCCTTCGGCGATACGGTTGGTGGTATCGGCTAAGCGGCTTTGGATGGCCATGGAATTCAGGGCCACCATCAGTTGGAATGCGCGCGAATACAGGAAATCCCCGACCAGAACACTGGGTGCATTGCCCCACAAGGCATTGGCGGTCTTACGGCCGCGGCGCAGATCGGACTCGTCCACCACGTCGTCGTGCAGCAAAGTGGCGGTATGGATGAATTCGATAATGGCGGCCAATGCAGTGTGGTCTTTACCGTTGTAGCCCAATGCCCGCGCCGTCATAACCGCCAGCATTGGCCGTAAACGCTTACCGCCAGCAACAATGATGTGCTCGGAAATCTGGTTGATCAGCAGCACGTCCGAACGCAAACGTTCCCTAATAAGGGCGTCGACGTCGGCCATTTCATTGCTGGCCAAGGATTGGATGGATTCAATGCTCATGAAATCAAGCGCTTAAATTACAGGGATGACCTTTATTATAGAGGTTTCCGTACTGAATCCGGGCCATTTCCCTACGCGATTTGAAAGATAATTGGGATTCAGGCCATAGCCCCGTTATACTTATTCTGTATCTACACCCATTTTTAGAAGGAACCCGCCATGGCTCGTGGCATCAATAAAGTTATCCTCGTCGGTACCGTAGGCAAAGACCCTGAAGTGCGTTATTTCCAGTCCGGTGATGCCTATTGCACGCTGTCCATCGCTACGTCGGAGCAATGGAAAGACAAGTCCGGCGAAAAACAGGAACGCACCGAATGGCACCGCGTAAAATTCACCCGCCGTCTGGCCGAAATCGTGGGCGAATATGTGAAAAAAGGCCAACAGATTTATGTCGAAGGCTCTCTGCGCACCGACAAATACACTGACAAACAGGGCATTGAGCGCTACAGCACCGATGTCATTGCCAACGAAATGCAAATGCTCGGCGGCAAGTCCAGCGGAGGCGGTGACCGCTCCAGCGGCAATGACCGCGAAGACAGCGGCTGGTCCGGCAGCAACGATAATTTCAGCACGCCCAAGCCTGCTGCAAAACCCGCTCCTGCAAAAGCCGAGAGTTTCGGCAACAGCGATCCGTTCGATGACGATGTACCGTTCTGATCAAAAAACGTACCGATAAAAAAACCGCCCAGCTGGGCGGTTTTTTTATTTCGATGCGCGCATCATTTTCCGGATCATCGGGGTCAACAGGAAGTATAAAATTCCGGAGCCGACACCGATCCACAGCATCAGTTCAAACAGTGCGCTGTATTTTGCTGCGGCAGCGGCCATGTCCAGCGTGCCGCCTTCAGGGATGTCAATGGAAGCCAGCTTGCCGAAGCCGGCAGCCAATACTTCCGAATACGCGGTGGCCAACCAGAACGCACCCATCATCAAGCCCACCACCCGTGCTACCGAAAGCTCACTGACCGCGGAAAGCCCGATCGGAGACAAACACATTTCGGCCACTTCCAAAATGAAATAGGCCAGAACCAGCCACCAGACGCTGGCCATGACACCGGTGGCGGCAACATCGGCAGCCATCATCAGCGGAATGAACGCCAAGCCCGAAACCAGCAAACCGAACGCCATCTTGGCCGGCTTGCTGGGGTTCATGCCGCGCTTTTCCAGCCAAGGCCAGAGCCAGGCGAACACCGGCGACAACACCACGATGAAAAATGCGCCCAGGAAGGTCAGTGAGCCGGCAGTTTGTGGAACCATGACCACATCGTGGGTAATGGCAATGGCCAAGCCTAAAACCAGAAGCCCAACCAAGGCTTTTGCCCAAGCGTTGCGGCCTCTGTCGCTGGCCATCAATGCGGCCACCATCAGTACCGGGCTTGCCGCCAGCGAATAAATTGCCCATGGCACTTGGGTGCTTCCTACAGGCGCCATGCCGAACAGGTCTTTGGTCAGCAAGCGGTCGGTAAAGGTTACCCAGGAGCCGTAGGTCTGCTCGTACAACGTGAAGAAAATCAGTACGCCGAAAATCAACAGTACCAAAGCCAGCATCTGTCCGCGTTCGGCGGCGGTGCATTTCTTCCACAGATACCAGATGAACCATGCCGTAAATGCCACGGCAATCAGATGCATGGCACCATGCACGGTCCAGGTACGTTGAATCAGTTGCCACACCACCAGAACGCCGCCCAGGCTGCCCAAGTAAATCAGCCATTCGCGGCTGAAAGGGCCGATTTTTTCGCGGAGTTTTTCCGGGTCATTCGGTTCGGCCTTGCCTTGCAGGTATTTCTGGCCCCATAAAAACAGAATCAAGCCGGCCACCATGCCGATACCGGCGGCGCCAAAGCCGTATTTCCAACCGTAGGTTTCGCCCAGAAAGGCGCACACCAAGCTGGCAAACAAGGCGCCAACATTGATACCGGCATAGAAAATGGTAAAGCCTGAATCCAAGCGGGGGTCATTCGGCGGATACAGGCGCCCCACGATGGTTGAGATATTCGGCTTCAGGAAGCCAACGCCCATGATGATTAGCGCCAGCGACAAATAGAACACCTGCAGTGCCGCATCATCGCGTACCACCACGCCGTTCACCATGCGCGCCTGTTCGCCCTCATAGGCCATGCCTAAGTGGCCCAACACCAATAACACGCCGCCCAGCACTACCGCTTTTCGCATGCCAAGGTAGCGATCGGCCAGCAAGCCGCCAATTACCGGTACCGCATAAACCAATCCACCGTAGGCGCCCAGCAGATCGTAGCCGGCGTCATCGCCGAACAGATGGTATTTCAGGATGTACAGCAACAAAAGCGCTTTCATGCCGTAAAACGAAAAGCGCTCCCACATTTCCGTGAAGAAGCACACGTACAATCCCTTCGGATGTCCAAATAAATCATGGTTTTGCGCGGGCAGGGCAGGAGTCATGGCGTTTTCTTCATGGCGGACGTTGCCCCAGTATAACGCCTGATGCGGTAACATAAAGCCTGGTAATTACGGGTTGAATCCATGCGCATTGCACCGGTTTGTTTCATCGCAGTTCTAGCACTTTTGCCGCAGGCGAAGGCTTCCGATAAATCCCCCTTTACGGTTCGCGACATGGTCAATTACGAGCGGGTGTCTTCACCGGCGCTGTCGCCGGATGGAAAATGGGCACTGTTCGCCGTACGCCAGACCGATCTGGCCGCCAATAAAGGCAAAACCGGGCTGTGGCTGGAAAATCTGCGCACGCGCGATGCTGCACCGCCGGTACGTTTCACCGAAGAAGGTTTGAACGTCAATTCGCCCAGCTTTAGCCCGGACGGAAAAACCGTGTATTTCCTGACGGCTAAATCCGGAAGCATGCAATTGTGGTCGCAGTCACTGCAAAGCAAAAGCGCGGTACAGGTTTCCGATCTGCCCTTGGATGTCGGTTCCTATAAAATTTCGCCGGACGGCCGCAACATTGCCTTCAGCCTTGAGGTATTCACCGATTGTGCGGATGTGGCCTGCACCAAAAATCGTCTGGAGCAAGCGGCTGCCCGCAAAGCCTCCGGCATGCTGTTCGATAAACTTTTTGTGCGCCACTGGGATACCTATGCCGACGGTCGCCGTAACCAGTTGTTCGTATCCCGGCTTGAGGGCGGCAAACTGAGCGCGCCCGAGCGCTTGACGCATGTTGACGGAGATATTCCCTCAAAGCCTTTTGGCGATGCCAGCGAATATGCGTGGTCGCCGGACAGTAGCGCCGTGGTCTATTCGGTGCGTGTTGCCGGTAAAACCGAAGCCTGGTCAACCAATTTTGATCTGTATCGGGTAGCGCTCGGCAAACATGGCGCGCAATATGCCAAAAACCTTACCGCGGATAATCCGGCATGGGATACCGGGCCGGTGTTCAGCCCGAACGGAAAAACCCTGTACTACCGTGCCATGAAGCGGCCTGGATTCGAGGCCGACCGGTTTGCGATCATGGCCATGGATCTTGCCACCGGTAAAAAACGCGAAGTGCCATCAAAGCTTGATCGTTCCGCAGAGTCACTTGCCGTCAGTTCCGATGGCAAAACCCTGATTACGACGTTTTTGGACAACGGCCAGCAACCGCTGTTTGCCGTTGATATTGCTACCGGCAATGTCAAAACCCTGGCGCAAGATGGCAGCGTTGCCGAATTCGATGCGGTCGGTGATCAGGTCTTGTTCACGCGTGCGCGCTTGGATTCGCCCGCGCAGCTGTTCCTTACCGACCTGTCCGGAAGCCCTGAGCGCAAGCTGAGTGTCAACAACGACGAAGCCATAGCCAAAACCGCGTGGGGTGAATTCGAGCAATTCCGTTTTCCGGGTTGGAACAACGAAACCGTGCACGGCTATATCATGAAGCCGGCCAATTACGTGGCCGGAAAGAAATACCCCATTGCATTTTTGATACACGGCGGTCCGCAAGGCAGCTTCGGCAATGGCTGGAGTTACCGTTGGAACCCGCAAACCTATGCCGGCTTGGGTTTTGCTGTGGTGATGATTGATTTCCACGGATCGGTGGGCTACGGGCAAGCATTTACCGATTCGATTTCCCAACATTGGGGCGATAGGCCGCTTGAAGATTTGCAAAAAGGCTATGCACACGCCTTGGCGAAATACAGCTTCCTCGACAAAGACCGTGCCTGCGCCTTGGGCGCCAGCTACGGCGGCTATATGGTGAATTGGATTGCCGGCAATTGGCCACAGCCCTGGAAATGCCTGGTCAACCATGACGGCGTTTTCGATACCCGCAATATGGGGTATGCCACTGAAGAGCTGTGGTTCACCGAATGGGAAAACGGCGGCACGGTCTACGATAAGCCCCAGAATTACGAGCAATTCAACCCACTGAACCATGTGTCGAACTGGCGCGTGCCAATGCTGGTGGTGCAAGGCGAATTGGATTACCGCATTCCAACTTCGCAAGGCCTTTCCACCTTCAGTGCTTTGCAGCGTAAAGGCATTGAAAGCCAACTGTTGCTGTTTCCCGATGAAAACCATTGGGTCTTGAAGCCGCATAACAGCATTCTCTGGCACGATACCGTCAATGCCTGGCTGAAACGCTGGACTGACAGGCCTACGCCTTGAGTTCTCCGACACCGCCGTTCCCAGGGCAGGCCGGCGCCCGCACCGATTGCAGCCAATGCTCGCTGCAGGTGTTGTGCTTGCCGGCCAATATTGATGCCGTCGATCTGGGCCGCTTGAATACCATCGTACAGAAGCGGCGGCCAATGAAACGCGGCGATGCGCTGTTTGCCATGGGCCAGTCCTTGGACTGCATTTATGTGGCCCGCGAAGGCACGTTCAAGTCGGTGGTGTACGGCACCGATGGCAGCAGCCAGGTCACCGGCTTTCATCTGCCCGGTGAAATTCTGGGCTTGGATGCACTGGGTACGGCGCAGCATACCTGCGAT
>JAHEBG010000072.1 GCA_024642445.1 Gammaproteobacteria bacterium
ACCAGAGAAGGAACAGAAAGAAGAGCCGGGGTTCCTTAAGGAGTTATTGTTTGGTAACGGGCGACGCCAGGGCGTGATTGAAACCGAAGCCAAATACCAAGCGCGGAAGTTCCTACGTGGCATGCTTGGCAGTTTGCTGGGCAGGCGTCGACGTTGAGTCGGCCGCAGGTACCGGTGCTTTATGTCAAAATATGATTACGCCATCATATCTCGGGGCCTAGCCATGCCGATTCCTGCATTCTTTCTTACCAAGCCGCGTACTGCGGTGCTGTACATTCGCGCCTGAAGCTGACCATGGCCGACAGCAATAACAGCCATGTACCTCGTACACCATTCCAGATCTGGAAAGCGTTTACATGGTCAATGAAGGGTCTGCGGGCCACTTGGCAGGTCGAATCCTCGTTCCGACTGGAAGTCTATCTGTGCGCCGTGCTGATTCCACTTGGGCTGTATTTGGGCAATACCGGTATCGAGAAATTTCTTCTTATTTCTGTGTTGCTGCTGGTTCTGATCGTCGAAGTCTTGAACTCTGCCATAGAGGCGGTAGTTGACCGCTGGGGCAGCGAGTATCATGATTTGGCCGGTCGCGCCAAGGATATGGGCTCTGCTGCCGTATTCCTGAGCGACGTTAATGCGGCGTTATGCTGGCTTCTGATACTTTGGCTGCGTTGATGCCGTTTTTCGGAAAAGGATCGTAAATGGATTGGCTGTTTAATGGCGAACTCTGGATTGCACTGGCTACTCTGGCCACGCTTGAGATTGTGCTGGGTATCGATAATCTGGTGTTCATTTCCATTGCAGTGAGTAAATTGCCGCCGGAACGTCGGCCGGCCGCACGTAAATTCGGCCTTATGCTAGCTTGTGTTACCCGCATCCTGCTACTACTGTCGCTGGCATTCTTGGCGCGTATGCAGACCGATCTGTTTTCCCTGTTTGGTCAAAACTTTTCCATCCGTGATCTGGTTTTGATTGGTGGCGGCCTGTTTTTGCTGGTGAAAGGTACCCTGGAAATTCACGATACTATGGAAGGCCGTGGCGAGGAAGAAGACATCAATACCAAGCCATCGGCGGTTTTCGGGTATGTCATCGCTCAGATTGCCGTCATCGATATTGTATTTTCGTTGGATTCTGTGATTACCGCCGTTGGCATGGTGAATCATGTGCCAGTCATGGTGGCCGCTATCATCATCGCCGTAGCAGTAATGATTTTCGCCTCCAATCCGATTGGCGATTTCATCGATCGCCATCCCACGGTGAAGATGTTGGCCCTGGCCTTCATCATTCTGGTGGGCGTGGCGCTGATTGCCGATGGCTTCGAAATCCACATCGAGCGTTCGCTGCTGTATTTCGCGATGGCGTTCTCCGGAGCCGTAGAAGCCCTGAACATTCTTTCCCGAAAGCGATCCATTCGCTGAACGGGTTGTAGCATATCCCTCAATTCCTTGGAGTGAGCATGAAACGATTCCGGCTATTAGTACTGACCCTCTTGGCTATAGCACTGTCCGGCTGCGGTTACAACACCATACAAAAGCAGGATGAGGATGTGAAAGCTCAGTGGTCTGAAGTGCTTAACCAGTACCAGCGTCGCGCCGATCTGGTGCCGAATCTGGTGGCTACGGTGAAAGGGTTTGCCGCGCAGGAAGAGCGTGTATTGACCGAAGTCACCAATGCCCGTTCCCGTGTCGGCCAGATGAATATCTCTGCCGATCAGGCCTCCGATCCGGAAACCTTGAAGAAATTCCAAGCAGCTCAAGGCGAGCTAAGTGGCGCACTGTCACGGCTACTGGTAGTCACCGAAAACTATCCGGAATTGAAATCCAATGAAAATTTCCGTGATCTGCAGGTGCAGCTGGAAGGCACTGAAAACCGGGTGACGGTGGCACGTAACCGTTACATCCAATCGGTACAGGCCTACAACACCCATATCCGCCAGTTTCCAGTGAATATCACCGCGAAGCTGTTCGGGTACGCACCGAAGGCCAATTTTTCGGTTGAAAATGAAGCAGCCATTTCCAAAGCACCAACGGTACAGTTCGATTCGGTTAAACCAGAAGCCTCGCCCGCAACTGGCAATTGATGTCTCTGTTGCGCGCCCTGGTGTTTCTTGGCTTCCTGGGTCTAGCTCAGGTTTTGCACGCTGCGCCATTGCAAGATCTCAAGCTCAAAGCGCATGTCACCGACAACACGGGTACCTTGAGTTCCGAGCAAATCACCGAACTCGAAGGCCGATTGAACGCCTTGGAACGCAATAAAGGCAGCCAGCTGGCGGTGGTGATGGTAGACAGTCTGGGAGACGGTTCGCTCGAACAAACGGTTCTGGCTATTGCAGAGGCCAATGGTTTGGGAAGAAAAGGGGTAGATGACGGCGTATTGTTGTTTATAGCCAAAAATGACCGCAAAGTTCGTATCGAGGTGGGTTATGGCCTTGAGGGCGCAATTACCGATGCGGTCAGCGGGCGAATTATCCGCGAATATATGGCGCCTCACTTCAGGCAGGGTGACTATTATCGCGGTATTTCCGAAGCTGTGACTGCACTCACCAGCCTAATCGAAGGTGAGCCGCTACCGGCAGCGCTGAATGATGAGCCACAGTCTGGTAAAGCGCCTGGTGCCATGTTCGCGGTATTTATCGGGTTTTTTATCGGGATGCTGGCTGCAGGAACACGCTTGAAGCCGGTATTTCTGCGGCGCAGCGGCGCCGGCGTTGTAGCTGGAGGATTGGCGTTCGCAATGCTCAGTGTATTCGGGTTTGGCGTATTGGCTGCAGCAGTGGCCTTTCTTGTTGCCAGTGCAGGCCCTGGCCGCTTTAGCTCAGGAGGCGGATCTTGGGGCTCGTTTCCCGGTGGCGGCTCAGGATGGGGTAGCGGCGGATTGGGCGGCGGCGGCTGGTCCGGCGGTGGCGGTGGCTTCGGCGGCGGCGGTGCTTCAGGAGGATGGTGATGTTGTCACGACTTTGGTGCAATCTTTTTCATGGCTGGTTTCAGTTGCCACGCTGGTTTCCGGAAAGCCGTATGCGTGAAATTCGTGATGCCATTGCCAACGGTGAGTTGCACCATGCCGGGGAGCTGTGTTTTGCCGTTGAAGCTCGGTACACCCCTTGGGCGATACTTGCCGGTATTCAGCCCAGGCAACGCGCCGAACAAGTATTTTCAGCCTTGCGGATTTGGGACACCGAGGCCAACAGTGGGGTATTGCTGTACCTGCAATTGGCCGAACGAAAAATCGAAATAGTGGCGGACCGCGGAATTGCCGCGCGAGTGCCGGCATCGGAATGGCAGTCCCTGTGTCTGACGTTCGCCCATGACATGCAAACGACAGCGCCCGACCGTGCGGTGTTGAGTTGTTTGGCACGAATCAATAACTTGCTGACACGGCATTTTCCTGCAGAGCCCGGCAATACCCAAGAGTTGCCCAACGAGCCGGTAATTTTGTAGCAAATCCAAGGGCAATGCACACCCAATGCAACGCATATCGGGCACAATAGTGCTTGGAAACGCCGAATATTTGCATGATATATCTCCATAACATCGACCCCATAGCTCTGCCGTTACCGTTCTGGCCGCATGCCATCCATTGGTATGGGATCATGTATCTGTTGGGTTTCGCGACAGCATACTGGTTGGGTACGCTGAGAATCCGCGCAGGGCGCTTGCCGGGGGTCAGCCAGGATGCATTCAGTGATTTATTGTTCAACAGCATGCTGGGCGTCGTAATTGGCGGCCGTTTGGGCTATGTGCTGTTTTATGCGTGGTCCGACTTCATGGCCGACCCTATGTTTCTGCTGCGAATCAATGAAGGCGGCATGAGCTTCCATGGCGGGCTTCTAGGCGTCATGGCCGCGGTTGCACTGTGGTCGCTAAAACAGAAAAAACATGTATTTGACACCTTAGACTTCGTGGCGCCACTTGTGCCGCCAGGCTTGATGTTCGGTCGTATCGGCAATTACATTGGCGGTGAGTTGTGGGGCCGATTGACCGGAGGTCACGGCGGTGTAATTTTCCCCCGGGCCTTGCCCGAAGCGTATGCCGGCCAAAGTTTGGATCAATTGCAGGAAATGCTTAATGCAGGAAGCCTTGATGCCTACGCGCGCTACCCTTCACAGTTATTTCAAGCGGGGCTTGAAGGCTTGGCATTATTCCTCATTCTGTTCTGGTTTTCACGTAAGCCACGGCCGCGCTATGCGGTCTCTGGGATGTTCGCGCTCGGCTACGGTGTTTTCCGCTTTGCCGTTGAATTCGTCCGGCAACCGGATCAGGATATCGGCTTCATCGCCTGGAACTGGCTGACCATGGGGCAGCTGCTGAGCCTTCCGGTTATTGCAGTGGGTGTGCTCCTGCTGCTGTTATCGCGCAAACAAGCAAAGGGAGTGTAATGCACGCGTATCTGGATTTTCTCCGCCATGTGATGGCCCATGGCACCGACAAGAATGACCGTACCGGAACCGGAACCCGTTCGGTTTTCGGCTATCAGATGCGCTTCGATCTTTCGGAAGGGTTTCCCCTGGTCACCACCAAAAAACTGCATCTGCGTTCCATCATCCATGAACTGCTGTGGTTCCTGAAAGGTGAAACCAATATCGCGTATTTGCGTGACAACAAAGTCAGTATTTGGGATGAATGGGCCGATGCCGAGGGCAATCTGGGCCCGGTTTACGGAAAGCAATGGCGCAATTGGGAAGGCAAAGACGGCCGGAGTATCGATCAGATCTCCTGGTTGATTGAAGAAATACGCCGTAATCCCGATTCCCGAAGGCTGATTGTGAGTGCTTGGAACGTTGCCGAGTTGCCGGATATGGCGCTGATGCCATGCCATAGTCTGTTCCAGTTCTATGTGGCTCCGGCAAAACAGGCGGGCGGCAAGCCGCGTCTCAGTTGTCAGTTGTATCAGCGCTCTGCAGACATCTTTTTGGGTGTTCCATTCAACATCGCCAGCTATGCCCTGCTTACGCATATGATTGCGCAGGTCTGTGACTTGGATGTGGGCGATTTCGTGCACAGCTTCGGTGATGCCCATATATACAGCAATCATTTCGAGCAAGTACAGCTGCAACTGAGTAGAACGCCCGGGCCATTGCCAGTTCTGCGCTTGAACCCCGATGTCCGTGATATTTTCGCCTTCCGCTTCGAAGACATCGAGATTCTGGACTACCAACCGCAAGCTGCCATCAAAGCACCTGTGGCCATCTAAACACCAAAGAGTAACGTATGTTCAAAAAAATGCTGTTTTCCATCGGTCTGGTTTTTACTGCACAGTCCGCTCATGCCGCGGAACTGGATTCTTCTGGAATGCGAATTGCCTTTCCAGAGGCCTATGTAGTAACCGAGCAAAAGCGTGAAATCAAAAGCAAGGATAAATTCATCTATGAATTGGATACGCAGCATACCTTGCGCAACAGCCAGCGACTGGAAGGCAACGACCGTTTAATTGTGTTGACCGAAGTCCGTTACATACCCAAGATTCCATTGCCGGCAACCTCGGCTGAAAAGCTCCAGGAGGAATTTTCAAAAGCCCAAGCAAAATATCCCAGCGGTACGGTGCGATTGTTGGCATATGGCGAGCATAAAGCCATTTTAATTGACGAACTTTATGTGCCTGCGGATGCCAAACCGGATGCCAAGAAAATTCATATTGTTACCGTCAGCATGACAGTGGCCGGTGCCCGTGTAATCACCAGTGTCCTGTATTCACCCGACGATATTGCCAGTGACAAGATAATTCTGGCGTTGCAATCAGCCAAGGTTGATGAGCCTGCCATAAAACGCCTGATTTCAGAGGCAGACGCTATCCGGGCGGCCGCCGTCAGTAGCAATACCATCAACACCCAGGCCGGCAGTTTTGCCCTGCAGTCAGGCACCAATATCCAGTTTGGCAGCCTGCAGATGATCCGCAAAGACGAAGGCAGCACGGTTATGACCAGCTTCTTTGTGCAGCGCGACGGTTTCTGGACCAGCCAGCGGGCGGGCATTGTCATTACTTGCCTGCCTGGGAGTGTAGCCAAGCCCGAAGAGCAGGAAAAGATATTGGATACCGTACTGACATCGGCCAGTGTCTCTAAAGACAGCATACAAAAAGAACGCCTGAAGTTGGGTAACTGGGATACGCTCAAGGCCCGCTATAAAATGAACAATGGCGCTTTGGATTCCACGTCGTGGTTTATCTATGGTGGAAAATCGACCTTGGTGGCAACGCTTATGGGCATCACTACCGAAAAATTCCAACAGCAATTCGAAAAGTCTACGGCGCTTGGCCAGGCCGACTGCAATAAAATTCCGGGAAGCCAGCTTGATCCGGCTGAGCCTGCGCTATAAATATGACGAAAATTGC